>NZ_JALBUR010000007.1:0-99710 GCF_033971865.1 Grylomicrobium aquisgranense
GAGAGTATTATCCGCAAGATAACAAAAGACTCTGAGGTTTTTTCCTTTCTAACTGGTGACATTATAAAAAGCAGATCAGTGACAATCAATCTGATCTGCGAATGGTCATTTCGTGAGAGGCGTAACATGTTAAGCAGTGTTATTGATGATGTATCAGGCTTTTTCATTTGGTCAGATCCGTAAAAAGTTTATTCAGATCATGACAGCCTTTCACACTTGCATCTTTTGCAATCCTTTCTGCTTCCAGCATCGCAGCATTTGAGACTGCTTTTTTACCAGATACGGATGATTGTGCAATTACTATGCAAGTCAAAAAAACATGCACTCTTTCGAATGCATGTCTGATACTCAGTGCTTCTTTGTCTTGATCTCTTCATCCAGATCCGCAATGAACTGATCCAGAGACTTCTTGACTTCTTCCTTGGAGCCATAGCGTCTGACGGTGACACCATGATCCTTGATCTCACCATCACCGACAACAACTTCCACCGGAATGCGGCTTGTCTGTGCTTCACGGATACGATAGCCAAGCTTCTCATTGCGGTCATCCAGCTCTGCATGGATGCCATGGCTGCGCAGTGTCTTGACAATCTCTGCAGCATAGTCGCCATGTGCCTCCGGAGATACCGGGATCACAACAACCTGTCTTGGTGCCAGCCACAGAGGCAGGTTGCCCTTTGTCTCTTCCAGCAGGAAGGCAATGAAACGATCCAAGGAACCAAGGATGGCACGGTGGATGACAACCGGTCTCTTTCTGGAGCCGTCCTTATCGACATACTCCAGCTCAAAGCGCTCCGGCAGCTGGTAGTCCAGCTGAATCGTAGAAAGCGTGACCTCATGGCCGATGGCACTGTGAACCTGGACATCAATCTTCGGTCCATAGAAGGCAGCCTCGCCAATGGCTTCATAGTACTTGACGCCCATTTCCTTCAGTACTTCTCTCAGCTGGGCTTCACTCTTCTCCCAGAGCTCGTCATTGCCGAAGTACTTATCCTTGTTATTGACATCGCGCAGGGACAGACGGAAGGAATAGTCATCAAAGCCGAAGTCCTTGTATACATCCAGAATCAGGTGGGTGATGTTCTTGATTTCATCAGCGATCTGATCCGGACGGCAGAAGATATGGGAGTCATTCTGGGTGAAGGATCTTGCTCTTTCAATACCTGTCAGAGCACCGGAGGCCTCATAGCGGAAATCATCCGCAATCTCAGCAATTCTGACCGGCAGCTCACGATAGGAATGCAGGGTGCTCTTATAGATGATCATGTGCTCCGGGCAGTTCATCGGACGCAGCACATACTCATCACCATCTCTGGACATGATCGGGAACATATCATCCTTGTAGTGTGCCAGATGGCCGGAAATCTTATACAGCTTCGTGCTGGCAACAGACGGCGTCTTGACATGGATATAACCCTGAGCGAGCTCCTTGTCCATGATGTAGTCAGACAGCGTTCTTCTGACCGTGAAGCCATTTGGCAGCCACATCGGCATGCCGGCACCAACAGTCTCGGAGAACATGAACATCTGCAGTTCCTTGCCAAGCTTTCTGTGATCACGCTGCTTGGCATCTTCCAGCTGGGCCAGATAGTCATCCAGCTCTTCCTGCGTCGGGAAGCAGACACCATAGATACGCTGCAGAACCTTGTTGTTCTTATCGCCCTTCCAATAGGCACCGCTGTGCTTGATCAGCTTGAAATAGCGGCACTGCTTGGTGCTCTTGACATGCGGCCCACGGCACAGATCCGTATAGTCACCCTGGGTATACATGGAGATGTTGGTACCCTGTGGCATACGCTTGATCAGATCGATCTTGTACGGATCATCCTTGAACTGCTCCAGAGCTTCTTCTCTTGTGATCTCATGACGCACAATGAGCTTGTCAGCCTTGCAGCACTTCTTCATTTCCTTTTCGATCTTAGGCAGATCCTCATCACGGATGACATCATTGCCCAGATCCATATCATAGTAGAAGCCCTCTTCCACAACCGGTCCTACCCAGAACTTGGCCTGCGGATACAGGTGCTTGACAGCCTGTGCCATCACATGGGCACAGGAATGGTTCAATGTGTTCAGCTCTTCATTTTCCTTGAAATTGATCATATTCTCCTCCTGCATAAAAAAACAGCATCCCAATGAAAGGACGCTGTGATCTGCGCGGTACCACCTAACTTCCCGTGTTGTACACGGACTCTTTGTATAGCGTTAACGCCGCTGTACGGCCTCCCCTTTCGGGTGCTGCTTGCAGGTAGTAATCACACCAGCTCTGCACTGCCTTGCACCAGATGGCAGCTCTCTTTGGCAGAACGTTTGATGCGACCATGTCCTGGTCATCACATTTCGCGACTATTATCGGCCGCACCTGTTTGTTTGTCAAGCTTAGAACAAGGACATCTGATTGGACTCAGAGAGATCTCCGACGGCCCCGAGCTGTTCCAGCTTCTTCAGCATGGTCGCTGACAGCTGGGTGCGCTTGAGAATATCTTCCTTGGACAAAAATGGATTTTCTTCCCTGGCTTCCACAATACTTTTGGCAACGTTGGCACCAAGGCCATCCACGACGGTAAACGGCGGAATGATCGTATGCTTGTCTTCCGGCTGCACACTGAAGTGCGTTGCCTGTGACTTATTGATATCGACATTGGAAATACGATACCCGCGCGCATACATCTCTTCACATACTTCCAGCGTGGAATACAGTGCCTTCTCCTTGTTGGAAACCGGCGGATCCGCAAACTTGTCATTGGAGCGGTCCATGATATCTTTCATTCTGGCCTGAATCGCCTCAAAGCCTTTCGTCATTGTTTCAATCTCATAGGCATCGCAGCGCAGTGAGAGATACTGGATATAGAACGACCATGGCTCATGGACCTTATACCAGGCTATGCGAAGTGCCATCATAACGTAGGCAACCGCATGTGCCTTCGGGAACATGTACTTGATCTTCTTGCAGGAATCGATATACCACTGCGGCACATTATGTGCCTTCATATTCTCTTCCTGATCTGGCCGCAGCCCGCGCCCTTTACGCACATCCTCCATCGTCTTGAATGCATCGATCGGCTTGAGATTCTTCTCCAGCAGATACGTCATGATATCATCACGGCATCCAATGACTTCAGACAGCGGATGGCCAGCCCGGACAAGATCCTGGGCATTGCCCGCCCAGACATCGGTACCATGGGACAGACCGGAGATGATGACCAGATCAGAGAACTTCTTGGGACGTGTCTCTTCCAGTACTTTTCGGGTTGTCCGGGTACCAAACTCCGGCAGGCCCAATGCACCGGTTTCACGCGTATAGATACGCGGGTCTGCTTTTAAAGCTTTGTCAGAAGAAAACAGTGACAGTGTTTCCGGATCATTCATCGGCAGCGTCAATGGCTTGCGGTCGGCAATTGTCTGCAGCAGTCTCATGGCAGTCGGATCGACGTGGCCGAGAATATCAAATTTCAGTACGTTATCATGAATATCATGGAAGTCGTAGTGGGTCGTCATCCAGGAAGAGTTTGGATCATTGGCCGGATACTGGACCGGTGTGAAGTCTTCGGCTTCATGGTCTTCCGGAATGATGATGATGCCGCCTGGATGCTGGCCGGTGGTGCGCTTAACGTTCTGACAGTGCGCCGCCAGATATTCCTTCATCGGCCGGCGCATCGTGATATTCATCTTCTCACAATAGCCTGACACATAGCCAAAGGCTGTCTTTTCCGCCACGGTGCCAATCGTACCGGCACGGAAGGCATGGTCTTCACCAAAGATTTCACGGATAAAGGCATGGGCACGCCACTGGTACTCGTTCGAGAAGTTCAGATCGATATCAGGGACCTTGTCGGCATTGAAGCCAAGGAAGGTCTGGAACGGAATGTTATGGCCATTGCCCTTCATCATGTGGCCGCACTTTGGACATGTCTTGTCCGGCAGATCAAAGCCGGATTTGACTTCCGGATCATCGATCCACTCGGAATAGTGGCAGTGCGGGCACAGGTAATGGGGCTCCAGGGCATTGACTTCGGTGATGCCGGCCATGGTCGCTGTAAAGGAAGAACCAACGGAACCACGGGATCCTACGACATATCCGTCCTCATTGCTCTTTTTAACAAGCAGATGGGCGATGTAATAGTGCACGCCGAAACCATTGCGGATGATATTGTCCAGCTCACCATCCAGCCGGTCTGTGACAATTTTGGGAATCTTGCCATCATATTCATACATCTTCTTTGCCGTGGCATGGCAGATCTGACGCAGTTTCTCATCGGATCCCTCAATGCTTGGCGGGAACGTGCCATCCGGCACCGGCCGGAAGTCTTCCAGTGTATCAAACAGTTTGTTTGGATTCTGCACGACGATCTCATCGATCAGCTCTGGATCTTCGAGCCATGCAAATTCATCCTTCATCTCCTGGGTCATGCGGATATGCTGCTCAGGATTGGGCGTTCTTCTGCGCAGCGCATCATCACGGATATACAGCGGATGGGCGACACCGCCGACTCCCTGGGCCATGATATACACATCCCGGAAGATCTTCTGGTCCTTTGTGCAGTAGTGGGCATCACTGTCCGCAATGACCGGTTTGCCAAGCTTTTTTGCCATTTTGATGATACGGCGGATGACATCCTTGAGACGGTCTTTGCTGGGCACATTGCCCATGGCAAGAAATACCGAGAAGTTGGAAAGCGGCTGTACTTCCACATAGTCATAGAAGGACATTGCTTCTTCCAATCGCTTGTCATCGCCATTGCAGGCAAGCTCAAAGACATCGCTGTTGTAGCAGGCGGTGCCAAACAGCAGATTCTTGTGGCGTTTTTCAAGAGAAGAGCGCAGAATGCGCGGCTCGGCAGCGACATCGCCGCCGCCTTCCTTACCGCCCTTGCCCATCACAGCAAGCGTCTTGATGTTGGATTCGGTAATCAGCTTGTACAGATCCTTGATGCCGGCATGATTTTTGGCAACAACACAGATGTGGCTGCGGCGCACCTTCTTGAAATCCTCGGGTCCGGCAAGTTTGTCCTGCAGGTCACGGATTGTGGCACAGCCATGCTTTTCACGGGCATCGGTCATCAGACACATGAAGACACCAGCCAGTGCCTCGGCATCATAGTCCGCGCGGTGGGCCACTTCTTCATCGTATTCCACGTGATAGTAACGTGAAATATTGCCAAGCTTATAGGCTCTTCTTTCACGCAGGATGGCACGGGCCATATCCAAAGTATCAATGACCGGATTCATTAGCGGCGGCTGGCCGATGCGGCGCAGTTCTTCATTCAGGAAATAGTAGTCGAAAGTCGCATTATGGGCAACCATCACATCATCACCGATCCAGTCAATGATCTTCTTCCAGCATTCTTTAAATGGCAGTGCATCAGCGACCATGCCATTGGTGATGTTGGTTTTCGCCGTGATATAGGCAGGAATCGGATGCGGCGGCTTGACAAACATCTGCAGGCGGTCCACAACCGTACTGTTTTTCAGCTTGACCGCGCCAAATTCAATGATCGAATCATAGTAGCAGGAAAGACCTGTTGTCTCTAGGTCAAAGGAGACATATTCGACATCATCGATCGGGGCATCAATGGCATTGCGCACAATGGTCAGCCGGTCCGCTGCCATGTTGAACTCACAGCCAAAGCCGATGCGGAAATTGCGTTCAGGATCCTTCTTGCGGTTGTCCAGCACCTGATCATATGCCTTCTTGAAAGACTGGCAGTCCGCATGGTCAGTGATGACAATACCATCCTGGCCGATGTCAAACACATATTTGACGATGGACTTGGGATCACAGACACCATCCATTTCGGACATGTTGGTATGCATATGCCATTCGATTCTCTTCTTCGGGGCATCATCCACGGCCATCTTCGGCTTTTCAAGCTTGGTGATATTGGATGCCATCACACAAAGATCTCTGGCAAAGTTATCCATTTCGATGCGGCCATAGATGCGCACCCGGTCGCCATTGGCTATTTCATGCATCTCATCACGGTCCAGGCCGCGGCCCTCAAACCGCTTGACCAGAATCGCATCTGTGCCGTCATACACCTTCATTGTCTGGATCAGTTTCTTGGTCTTGGTCTCAATTTCTTCCAGAGAGAAGATATCCGCATCAAACTGGATATCCTGCATCGGCCCTTCCACATCCTTCAGTGCAATGTGATCATAGTTTTCCGGCTTGACATGGTAATACTTCTTCTTTGGCACGAAAGCCGGCTTAGGCGCTTCCGGAATGATGTCCAGGTCCACCTTTTTGATCTCTTCGGCCTCGGCATGATGCACATCACAGGACAGATCCAGAGACGGCAGTCCGCATGTTTCCAGAAAGTCATGCAGAGGTGTCAGATAGGAAGACACCAGTTTTCTTTCATTTTCGCTTGCACACAAAAACGACACTCTGCCTGCGTCTTTGTCATACGTCATGTTGGACAAAGATATGACTGCACTGCAGTGCTGGCAGTACCAGTCGATATAGCTGCTCACACAGCTGCGGTCGGCTTCATGGCTGTCCGCATGGATGGTAAGTGTAATGGCGGATCCGGTCAGCTCTTGCAGCTGGTGAATCAGCCGGTCATAAGACTCTTCTTTCAAAATTTCACTCGTATGCAGGACAACTTCCACCCTGTTTTCAGCCCGGTAAAAACGTACATTGGTAACACCGGCATCCGCCAGTACAGGATCATCCTGTACCAGGAAGCCGTGATCGATTTCATTCAGCTTTTCTGACATTCGTATTTCCTTTGCGCCCATTATGATAGCACATACTCACGCTGCAAAGAAAAACACTTCCCATCTGGAAGTGCTTTTCAAAACAATGATCCTTACTCACTCAGCCAATCTGACAGCCGCCGATGCTGCGGATGCGCAATACATGGGCACTGCCTTTACCAAACACACCATCCAGTGTTTCCAGATACTTACCTGTCAGATGCTTTGGCACAAAGGCCTGAATCGTACCGGCAAAACCGCCGCCATGGACACGGAAGGCACCTTCCTTCCCCAGTACTTCCTCACTTAAAGCAAGACCGACAGCCAGTGCCTGATGCTTTGCATCGCCGTTGACTTTGACATTCTGCAGATACATGAAACTGGAACGGCCGGATTCATTGACAAGATCCAGGAATCTCTGCACATCCTTTGCCTGCAGTGCTTCCTTTTCTTCTTTGGCACGCGCAGTTTCATTCAGGAAGTGATACGCACGCAGGAAGGCACGGTCACCGCACTTTTCACGGATTTCAACAGCATGAGACAAAAGATCTGCCATACTGACACGGCTGAGCACTTCCTGTCCCATGACGGCAGCAGCTTCCTTCATCTCAGTCGGGATCAAAGAATACTCATCGGAAAGATCGGCATGGGATGCCTTGCAGTCTGTGATGACAAGATCATATCCCATGACATCCAGATCCAGGTCTAGATGTTCAATGACCGGATTTTCTCTGTCATAGAAGTCAATCGCAACAAAACCGCCGGTTGCACATGCCATCTGGTCCATCAGACCGCTAGCTTTCATAAAATATGTATTTTCCGCATACTGACCATACTTGGCAACATCTGTGGAGCCGATGGTTCCGTCATTGAACAGGTCGGAGAAAATGGTGCCGATCAGCACTTCAAAGGCAGCCGAGGATGACATGCCGGATCCTGGCAGGACATCACTTTCGGCATAGCAGCCAAAGCCGGATACCTTGTGGCCATGATTGACAAAGGCAGCCGCAATGCCGCGGATCAAAGACTCGGTTGTGTTCTTTTCTTCCGGATGAATGGCAAGATCTGAGATATCAACCGGCTTGGCCTTGAATTCATCAGCAGTATACGTGACAACATTGTCATGACTCGGTACAACAACAGCCGCAATATCGAGGTTCAGGCTGGCTGCCAGTACACGGCCAAGCTGGTGGTCGGTATGGTTGCCGCCGACTTCGGTTCTGCCCGGTGCCGAGAAAAATACAGCTTCTTTGTCACCGAAGCGGGCTTTGCCTTCATCGCACAGATGGCTGTACCGGTTTCTTGCATACATGATTCCTTCGGTGCCATACAGCTTTGCAAAGCTTTCATCAAATACGCCATTGATTACATCTTGTTTGAGCTCACTGATTGCTTTCATCTTTTCCTCCAATTATTTATCTGCTCAGTTTTTCAAATGCATTGCGGGCAGCATTCTGCTCCGCCTGCTTTTTGCTTGATCCTTTTCCTGTCCCCATGACTAGATCATCGACCATACAGTTCATTTCAAACACAGGATTATTCGGTGTGCCGCTTTCATGCACCAGCACATAGTGCACCTGCCGGCTGCTGTCAGCCTGCACATATTCCTGCAGCTTTGTCTTATAGTCATGAATCACGCCGACATCTTCCGGATGGGCAAGGCGCGGCGTAATCACTTCATTGAGAATATTGTCTACAGCAGGCATGCCCTGATCCAGAAACAAAGCACCAAGAAATGCTTCCATCATATCGGCAATAATCGCATCCTTGTCACGGCCGCCGCTCTTCTCTTCACCACTGCCCAGCAGCAGGAAATCATTCAGATGCAATTGTCTTGCATAGATTGCCAGCGCCTTCTCACATACAAGCTGGGCACGCAGCCGTGTCATCTGCCCTTCGGAAATATTCAATGGCCAGATAGCATTGGAACTCCAAAGCTGCAGTACCGCATCACCCATGAATTCCAGACGCTCATTATCATGATGACTGCGATGTTCATGGGCATAGGAAGAATGCATAAACGCCTGATGAATCATCTCTGTATTCTTCACGGTAATGCCTCTGTTTTTCAGCCAGTCAATAATATCCATGTGTGTAACCCCTCCTAATCCGCAACAGATGAATTCTGATTTTCTGCATATGCCAGCAGCCTTGCAAAGTCAGGATCATCCTGATGTTCCATGACATAGGCTGCATCTTTGCGTGCTGTTTCAATCACCGCCTGATCGGTAACCGGATTGCCAAGAATGAAATCCGGTACGCCGCTCTGTCTTGTTCCAAGTATATCACCTGGTCCGCGCAGCCGTAAATCTTCCCAGGAGATCTCAAAGCCGTTGTTGGAATGAACAAGGACATTGAGCCGTTTCGCCACTTCCGGATCCTTTGATCCTGACAGCAGATAGAAATAGCCCTGTGATGAGCCCCGCTGCACACGGCCGCGCAGCTGATGCAATTGCGACAGGCCGAAGCGGTCGGCATCATACACAATCATGCCGGTCGCATTGACCACATTCATGCCAACCTCCACCACCGTCGTAGAAACAAGCACCTGGATCTTGTTGCTGGCAAAATCATGCATCACATCCTGCTTTTCCTGTGAAGACATGCGGCCATGCAGGATACCAACCTGATAGTCTTTGAATAACTTTGTGAGATTCTTTGCCACATCCATCACATTGCGGGCATCATAGCCATCTGTCTTTTCCACGGCTGCACAGATGACATACAGCTGATGGCCGCTCTTTAAAAGTGACATAATCTGCGGCAGCACAGAACGGAAACTGTTTTCCTGGATGTATACCGTCTTTGGAATCTTGCGGCCGGCCGGCATCGTTTCAATCGTAGAGATCGACATATCACCAAACAGCGTTGCGGCAAGTGTGCGCGGGATCGGTGTGGCACTCATCAACAGGAAATCACACTTGTCTCCCTTTTCAAACAAAGCCCGCCGCTGCCGCACCCCAAAGCGCTGCTGTTCATCCGCCACGACCATGCCAAGACGATGGAACGATACATTTTCCTGCAGAATGGCATGGGTGCCGATCAGGATATCGATCTTTCCATCCGCTGTATCTTCCAGCACCTGCTGCTTTTCCTTTGGCTCCATGCCGCTGTAGATGACAGCAATGCGGGTGCCTGTTCCTTGTAGCAGTTCCCCAATGGAAGAAAGATGCTGGCGGGCAAGGATTTCCGTCGGGGCAAGCAATGCTGCCTGATAGCCGCTTGTCACACATGCATACATACCAAGGGCTGCCACTGCGGTCTTGCCGCAACCTACATCTCCCTGCACCAGCCGGTACATCAGGTGATCACTGGAGAGATCTTCCAGGATCTCATGGAATACTTTATCCTGATCCGGTGTCAAAGCATATGGCAGACGTGAAATCACCTGCTTCAGTTTCTTTTCATCATAGAACCGAGGCTGCTTGAATACACCGTTTGCATTTTTGTTATGCAGCATGGCCACAGCTGTCAGATACTTCAGGAATTCTTCGTACTTCAAAGTGCGCACCGCACTTTGTACATCATGCATGCTTTCTGGAAAATGAATGCGCTCCAGAGCATCATAGCGCCGCAGCAGACGATAGCGCGTCATAAACTGCTGGGGCACATCATCCTGGATCTCATTCTCCACAGCCTCAAACACATGGCGCACAAGCGTGCGCACACTTCTCTGCTGGATGCCTGCATGCAGCGCATAAACCGGCACAAGAGCAGGATGGGCAGACAATGGCTTTGTATCATAGCTCATCGCAGTTACCTTGCCGCTTCCCATATAGATGCCCTGAATGGTCAATACCTGTTCCAAAGCAAGGCTGGATGCCCAGGGCCGGTTGAAGATCGTAATCTTTAACAACTGTTCCCCCATCATCACCTGAAAGTTTGTCGTGACAAGACGGCCATGACGCCAGGAACGCGGCAAAGAAGCAACTCGTGCCTCAAAAGTCACATGTTCCTTGATGGCCCAGGAAGTAAAGGGTGTTTCCTGAAAAGAATCATAGCGGATCGGATAATAGGAAAGCACCGCATCGGTATCATCCAGTCCCAGTGTCTCACATAATTCAATCTGTTTTTTACTCAGCCGGAGGCTGTGATCATGCAGGTCCATAACAAAGAAATTATACCATTGAATGCAGATACGATACACGTACACAGCCTTTGTACTTTTTCTTAGAAGCAATGATTTTTTTCGCAAATTCACGCATATCAGGATATATCAAACGAAAAGGCAGTACATTGCTGCACTGCCTTATTTGCCTTATTGAGTCTATACATATACTGCACATGTGTGCGCCATTTGTATGAACTGGCTCAATTACAAAAGCCGCTTCCCGTTTTGCTGAATATAAATAATTTATCTTCCCTTTAATGAGACATTCATGACGGTTGGGCTGCCATCCACGAGCAGATTGGCTGTGATTTCATCTTTGCCTGTGGCAAGGGAGATGATCTTTGCCTCACTGAGCTGGCGCAGCTGCTGATACTGCTGCTGCATTTCCGGTGTGTAAGAAGATGGATTGTCACTGGTGAGGAAGACGCCGCCATAGATGGCATTGATCCTTGCCAGGTCCATCTTCTGTTTTTCATTCATTTTGATGTTGTCTTTTCTTAACAGGAAGACATCTGGATCATTGCGCCATGCTCTGCCGTCAATGCCATGGCGTACCACCGTATTGATAATGGTATGTGCTGAGGAAATTCTTTCCTTGTGCAGCGGCTTCATGTACCACACATCATCCCATGACAAAGACATATCCGGGCCGATCCGGCAGTAGTCAACAAGTCCGAAGGCAGGAAACAGCGGTACGCCGCAGCCAAGGATCAGATGATCTTTACATAAAGAG
Organism: Grylomicrobium aquisgranense; assembly: GCF_033971865.1. Taxonomy (NCBI): domain Bacteria; kingdom Bacillati; phylum Bacillota; class Erysipelotrichia; order Erysipelotrichales; family Erysipelotrichaceae; genus Grylomicrobium; species Grylomicrobium aquisgranense. The sequence goes on from NZ_JALBUR010000007.1 coordinate 11,544, forward strand.
CGCAGATAGATCATGGCCCTGTGCATGCGGGCAGCTCTTGTTTCATTGGCTGTCGGCTTCATTGCGGCCGCAAACAGGAAATCCAGCTTAACAAGATCAAAGCCCCATTCATTGAAGATCCTGTCAAAGACCTGTTTCAGATAGGCTCTGACTTCCTGGTTGTCAAAATCCAGGGCATAGTAGCCCGACCAGTTGCTGCCGGCAGACAGCGGATAGCCGTCTTCCTGCAGGAACCAGTCAGGATGGTTCTGATACAGGCTGGATTTGGTCTCAGCCACATATGGCGCCAGCCACAGACCGGCAAGATAGCCATCTTTATGAATCCGGTCAGCCTGGTCCTTCATGCCGCCTGGAAATTTGTTCTGATCTGCTTCCAGCCAGTCCCCAACATACGGCTCCCAGCCATCATCAATCTGAAACAGATCGCCCTGTTTCAAAATCGTATTGCAGCCGGCAAGATCATCCTGGATTGCATCCGCATTGATCTCCTGATAGCGGTTGTACCAGGAGGAGTAGCCATACAGCTTTGCTGCTGCCCGGCTGGTAATGCCAAGCTCCTTGAACCAGCCGTCAAACACTTCCTTCTCACTGCCGGATGCCTGGAAAAGATCCAGCACATGATAGCGGCCATCCATCGTGACACCGCTGACATCCCGCTCCATGGTCAAAACCTGCTTGTTGGCATCATAGATGAATCTTGTATAGCCAGGATCCTCATCCAGTGAGCCGAACAGATGGTAGATATTGTTCAGCCGGAAATATGCCCAGCTGTAACCCGTAAAGATACCGCGCTTATGGCCATAGTGTGTAAATGCTTCATCACCGGACTTGTCCAGTCCATACTTGCGGATAACAAAGGATGGTACACCCTGCATACTGCGGTCTAAGTCATGGGGATCATGCTCAGGACAGTACGTCCATGACTGAAAGCCATTGACAAAAATCTTCTCACCTGTCTGCAGCGGAAAGTTCACACGGCAGACGCATGACGCAATGGTCTCATGGCTTAAATTGACGGCAATCTCAGTCTTTTCCTGCGCTTCAACTTCACCCTGATACGTATTCTGATCTGTTTTCAAATACCAGTTAATTTTCATTTTGTCTCTTCTTTCTTCGCAGCAAGAACAGCCGCAATTTCAGCGACCTTCTCATCTGTCAGAATAAACTTTCTGGCAAACAGAATCAAGGCAACGATCAGTCCTGCCATCGGCATGATGGTCATCAACAGACGCAGACCCGTAATGGTAGAAGCAGACTGCACAGCCGGTACTGCGGCATCGGAATTTCCCTTGAGATGAATCAGATCCAGACCAACGCCAGTTACAAATACAGCCAGGCCGCTGGCCAGCTTATAGACAAATGTCTGCATGGAGAAGATCACCGATTCCTGGCGCAGACCGCTCTTGACTTCACCATAGTCCACCGAGTTGGCCAGGAAGACAGTTGTCAGCACGGTCATCATGCCATTGGCACAGAATACCAGTAAGCCGATTGCACACAGCAGAATCATGTTATGGGCTATATTGGCCATGCATACAGCCAGCAGTAAGACATAACCGGTGATTGCCATGACAAGACATGTCCGGAAGATGCCGGTGTTTGTCATCTTCTTGCGCAGCAATGGATACAGCACCATCATGCCAAGAATCTGGGCAACGCCGCCTACCATCGTAAAGATCGTATAGCTGTTCTGCCAGGAAGCACCGCCAAGATCATACTTGAAGAAGTAGATGATCAGATTGGACGTGATATACAAGGCAAAGTTGACAAGCACAATGACAAGCACGGTAATCATTGCCTGATCATTGTTAAACAATGCCTTGAACATCTCTTTAACGGAGCTTGTCTTCATCTCCTGCTTGGTGCGTGTTTCCTTTAATGCCACGCATAACAGGATTTCATTGATGGCAAACAATACGGCAACAATCAGCGCAATGATAGCAAAGCCTGTTCTTTCCACGCCATGGCCCAGCATAGAAACAGCCTTGACGGTAAAGACGGTGATGATCGCACTGCCGATACCCGAGCAGGTTCTGCCGATGACAGACAGCTTTTCTCTGTCTTTTGGCTGGGTGGTGACAGCCGGGATCATACTCCAGAATGGAATATCCATCATGGTATAGGTTACACCCCAGAGGATATAGATGATCGGGAAGTAAACCATCAGGCCTGCTTTGGATAATGATGGTGCCGCAAACAGTGCATACAGGACAAAGGCATTCAGTACGCTGCCGCTAAAGATCCAGGGACGGAATCTGCCCCAGCGGCTGTTGGTCTTGGCGACAATGACACCCATGAACGGATCATTGGCAGCGTCAAACACTCTGGCAATCAGCAGGATCAAACCGACAAAGGATGCCGATAGACCAAGTACATCCTGATAGTAATACATCACGTAGCTGGAACTCAGGGCATATACCATGTCCTTGCCGATGGCACCAAAGCCATAGGCAGCAGCCTGCTTCTTCTCAAATTGTTTCATGTGTTTCAGTTCCCCTTTTCACAAATTGTAAAATTGATTTCCACCGGTTCACACTGCTCACATACAATGCGCAGCTTTGCATTTCCTGTTTGACCGGTTGTCTTGACATAGGTGCCGCTCATGCCGCCTTCCAGGGTGGCAAGGTGCGGTCCCACAATTTCCAGCGGTCCTTCTGTGGATAGTGCAATGGGCAGCTGGATATAAGAAGCGATGTCATCACAGGCATCCATCAGCTGAATGCGTACAGAAGCCATATCATACACGTCACCTTCATACAATGTATTGGCAGAGACGGTTGTATGCAGGTGCAGCTTTGTTCCCGGTGCACGCTTCACACGGATCACGGCTTTGCCATCCTTGATGCCATCTGCCCGCCAGACAACCGTACTGCCGCCCCAGCCGCCAACGTACTTAGAGAACAGCTTCACGCCATCCTGAAAGCTCATGTGATAGCGCATCATCACCCAGACAAGCTTTGCTTTGATATGCGCTGGAAGATGGTCATACCCATCATGCTGCGCTGCCAGCAGACAGTCATGAATCAGTTCCTCCTGCTTTGGTGCAAAATGTTCCTGCTTTAAAAGATCACCGATAAAGTCATCCATGCGGATCGGCGGATGTTCCAGTGCTTCATACTCTGTCGGTTTGAATTCTTTCACAAACACATCATTCTGGTACAGACGCACACTGTCACAGTTGGTAAAGGCATAGACATGATCGATGCGGCCAGCCGGATAGTCACCGATATCCATGGAAGAAGACAGTGCCAGCACTGGATGGTCATCCTGTTGTGAAGCATACAGCCAGGCAGCTGTCTTAGGATTGCGGAAGGCATCCATCACACCGTGATAGCAGATGCGGTCTCCTGAGCCAAAGTCTTTATGGGTCGCATAGTCAAACATGCACCACTGGAACACACCGGCATGCTGGTGATCTGCCTTGGCATCATTCAATACCCGCGCATGGCGCAGGGCCTGCTCTTCCCGCTTGCTTTGAGGATCAAAGGCCTTAGTTGAAAACATGTGGCCATTGGCCTCAGAAATAAGCAAGGCATGATCTGCATGCTTGGTAACGTCCTTCTTCTTACGGCAGCCGGCATCACTGCCATCATGTGAGAAATCATTGAATGCATACACATCTTCTAACAGCGAGCTGTTCTGCAGATAGCGCACACCGGATGTCGGCCGGTAAGGATCCATCGCATGGGCAGCCGCATTGGTGCGCTGATAGAAGTCATCATCATCCTGGGATTCATTGATGCGCACACCCCACAGGAAAATCGACGGATGATTGCGGTACTGCACAACCATGTCTTCTGTATTGGTGATGGCCTGCTGCTTCCACTTCTCATCACCAATGTGCTGCCAGCCCGGTATTTCCGTAAACACCAACAGGCCAAGCCGGTCACAGGCATCCACGAAATCCTGACTCTGGGGATAATGCGAAGTACGCACGGCATTGCAGCCAAGCTCTTCTTTCAGAATTCTGACATCTTCCTTCTGCAGGGAAGCTGTACCGGCATAGCCAAGATACGGCCAGCACTGGTGACGGTTCAATCCGCGCAGGAAGACTTTTTCGCCATTGAGATAGAAGCTTTCAGAATCAAAATGTACGGTGCGGAAACCAACTGAGATGCATTTGGTATCAATGATATCTTCCCCTTTGATCAAAGAGAATACAGCTGTATACAGATTGGGATGGTCTAAATCCCATGGCTTTACCGGCAGATCTTCATAGCGGAAATGTCCATTTCCTGCCGGTGCTTTCTTTGCAAAGACTTCTTCATCTTTGTCATTGCGCAAAGACAAAGACAGCTCCATATCCTGCGTATTGCCATCAATCTGTACCAGTGCATCCATGCTTGTCAGATCCGGTGTGGCGCAATAGATATCCTTGAGATATGTCTTTGCACGCACATCCAGCCACACATCACGATAGATACCGCCATAAGTCAGATAATCAATGACAAAACCAAACGGCGGCACAGATGGATTTTCTGTGGCATCCAGCTTTACCGTCAGTGTATTCTCGCTGCCATAGTGCAGAACATCTGTCAGTTCAATGCGGAAGGCAGTATAGCCGCAGGCATGATGGCCGACGGGTTTGCCATTGCAGTACACATCCGCAATATGGGCAGCCCCGTCAAACTGTACAAAGACACGCTGCCTCTGCCAGCTTTCTTCTGCCATAAATATTTTCTGATAGCCATAGATGCCTTCATAGTCATCCGGACTGGCATCATGCAGCGGAATCTGTTTTGGACAGTGCGGCAGGCGTACCTTGATGCCATCCCGTTCAAAAGCATCTTCATCATCCTGCCACGAGTTCAAAAACAGCCAGTCATTGTCAATGCGTTCCATCATCTTGTACCTGCATTCCTTTCATCAGAATATCCATCATTTCTGCCAGTGCATCATCATACGCGATCTGATTCTTGCTGAGATAATCATTGGATAAGAAAGATTCAATGGATGCTGTCACGATATTTTTGAGAATAGATATATTGATGGGACGGATCACCCCGTCAGAAATTCCTTCTTCAATCAGATCGATCGTTGGCTCCCAGTTTTTCTCCAGATGTTCCTTCAGATGCTGGGCAACCCTGGGATACATCGCATCCAGGCCATCCAGCTGTGACCAGTCAACACCAAGAAAATCAGATGGCAGTGCAACCATTTCCTGCTGCAGCTTTTCAGGAATCGTCAGATTTTCATTGGCTATAATCTCCTGCTTATGCGCATGAATCTTCTCAAATCCGGCATCAATCAAGGCAATCAGAAGTGCTTCCTTGCCATCGTAACTCTTATAGATTGTCTTTTTCGCAATATGCATCGTATCCGCAATATCCTGCATCGTAAAATGCAGTCCTTTTCTGGAGAACTGAACAATGGCAGCCTGCAGAATGCGGTCCTGTAAATGATCTTCCATAAGAAACTGCTCCTTTCTTTATGGTTTCCATTATAGGTTCATGAAAGCGTTTGCACAAGTGCCAGGTCCAAAAAAAATGAGACTCTTCAGTCTCATTCCTGTTCCATATGACGTTTGATAATGACACGAATAATATCTGCAGCCAGACGTGGATCATCGTTGCACACAACATACTTGTACTCACCGATCATATCCATCTCACGGCTGGCCTTGGCCAGACGCTGCTGGACAATCTCCTCCGGTTCCGTGCCTCTGCCCCGGATTCTTCTTTCCAGCTCTTCCATGCTGGGCGGTACAATGAAGATCGTTAAAGCATCCGGACACTTCTGCCGGACCTGCCGTGCACCCTGCACTTCAATCTCCAGCAAGACATTTCTGCCCTTATTGCGCAGCTCTTCCACACCGGCAACCGGCGTTCCATAATAATTTCCTACAAATTCAGCACTTTCCAGCAGACCGCCGGCATCACGCACCTTCAGGAATTCTTCCTTGCTCACAAAGTGGTAATTGACGCCGTCCTTTTCACCCGGCCGCATCTTGCGTGTGGTCAGGGAAACACTGTAAGAAAGCTTCAGATCCGGATCATTGATGAACTCTTTCAGTACTGTTCCTTTGCCTACCCCGGAAGGTCCGCTCAGAACAATCAGCAATCCCTTTTTCATTTCAAGTCTCCTTAGCCATAAAGGTACTCAAAAAAGATGGTTTCGTCAATGTGATATAATCGCTTGCGAAAGGAATTATGTTATGGCATTAGATGGCATTCTCTTAAGCAGGATTGTCAGTCAGATCGCACCCGTCCTGCCCGCACGCATTCAGAAAATCTACCAGATTTCCAATACCGAAGTTCTGTTTCAGATTCATGGGAAAAGCGGCAAACAGCAGCTGCTTGTCAGCTGCCATTCTGTCTACAATCGGCTGCTGATCACAAAGCGCAGCTATCCGACCCCATCCGAGCCGGATAATTTTGTCATGGTGCTGCGCAAGTACCTTGAAGGTGCTTCCATGGAAAGCATTGCACAGGCCGGCCTTGACCGCTGGTGCACACTGATGATCAAGCGGCGCAACAATCTTGGTGACCTGGAAAGTGTCAGGCTTGTCATTGAACTGATGGGCAAGTATGCCAATCTGATCCTGGTTGGGTCTGATGGCCGCATCATTGATGCTCTCAAGCGCATTCCGCCTTTTGAAAACAGCAAGCGCATCATCATGGCATCTGCCCCCTTTACCCCGATGCCGCCCCAGGACAAAAAAGATCCTTTTGTCACAGAATGCGTCGATCCCGATATTCCCTTAACAAAGCAGTTTGCCGGCTTCTCTCCTTTTTTAAGCAAAGAAGTTGAATACCGTATGGCCCACGGCCAGTCCTTTTCTGCCATCATGAAGGAAGTAGCCGCCAGCAATGATCTTTACATTGCCAGCAATGGCGACAATCCCGAATTCCACTGTATAGCCCTCACCCATCTGTCAGATTGCCGGAAGTATCCGCTGTTTGACGGCTTTGATGTGCTCTATTATCACCGTGAAGAAAAAGAACGGATCAAACAGATTACCGGTGATTTGTATCATTTTGTGCGCCGTGAGCTGAAACATCAGAAGACAAAGCTTCCCCGCCTGTTAAATGAATATGATCAGGCTCTGGATTGTGATAAGTGGAAGAAATGGGGCGATCTGCTGTATACATGGAATATCAGTGATACCAAGGGCAAAAAGCAGATTCAGCTGCAGGATTATGAATCGGATGATGTCATTACGGTGCCGCTGGATGAAAAGCTGGATGGCCGCGGCAATGCCCGCCGCTGCTTTAACAAGTACAGCAAGCTGAAGAAAGGACAGGTATATCTGCAGGAACAGATTGCCATCTGTGAAAATGAGATCAGCTACTTTGAAGGACTGCTGGAACAGCTGGATCAGGCAGATTTTGAGACAGCTGGCGAGATCAAGAAAGAACTGATCAAGCTTGGCTATATGAAAGAAAAAAAGAATGTCCGGAAAAAGAAGAAACAGGATGATACACCCAAAGTATCGACGATTGTCTCTCCTTCCGGCATCTCCATTTCCTATGGCCGCAACAACCTGCAGAATGATGCTTTGACATGGCATATGGCCAGAAAGAATGAGATCTGGCTGCACGCCAAGGATTATCATGGTGCCCATGTGATCATCCATGCAGACAGCCCGGATGAAGAGACGATTCGGCTGGCTGCGATGATTGCGGCATATTTCTCCGGAGGGAGGCAGTCTTCCTCTGTGCCGGTCAACTGGTGTCCAGTCAAAAACCTCAAAAAAATACCAGGCGCAAAGCCTGGTATGGTGCAGCTTGGCAGCTACCGTACGATTTACATTGATCCAGATCCGGATGTACTGTCTTCTGCCGGCATTCCACTTTGAGCCATGTGCATCAGTTTGCGCACCTCATAGCGGCGCAGACGCCGGTACTGCCCCTGGCGCAATGAGCCAAGGTCAAGAAAACCATAGCCAATCCGGTTCAGCCTTGTCACCTCACAGTGGAAGTACTCCATCATGCGGCGGATTTCTCTGTTTCTGCCCTCAAAGATCGTGATCAAAAACACGGTCTTTTTCTTTCCTTCCAACCTGGAAAGCAATTGCACCTGGGCAGGCAGGGTCATGCCGTCATCCAGCTTGATCCCCTTTTCCAGCATATGTATCATCTGATCCGTTAAGATCCCATTGATGGCAACCTCATAGGTCTTGGGCAGATGATATCTTGGATGCATGAGACAGTTGGCAAATTCCCCATCATTGGTCATGATCAAAAGACCTGTGGATTCATAGTCCAGCCGTCCAACCGGAAAAATGCGTTCCTTTACATCCGGCAGACAGTCCACGACTGTCTGTCTGCCACGGTCATCTGATACGGCACAAATCACCTGCTTTGGCTTATTCAGCAGGAAATACACCTTCTCTTCCTGATTCAGGATCACGCCATCCACACTGACTTCATCCTGCGGTCCTACCTGCACACCCATTTCCGTAACGACTTTGCCATTGACCTTGACATGGCCATCCGCAATCAGCTGTTCTGCCTTGCGGCGGGAAGCCACCCCGGCTGCCGCAATTACTTTCTGCAATCTTTCCATATTCTTTTCCTCAATGTAGATTCTGTGTATTTCCCCAGAAACTGCTGCCAGCTCTGGAATAATCGTTCATCAGCACAACCGGAATCCGGCTGAACTTTGGATCCTGCTTTGCCAGAATCTCACAAGCACTTAAGCGTCTTCTGCCATCCACACATACATAGCCGTGTTCTGTCACATTGACCTGCACGGCAATGGCCATCCCATGCGTTCGGATACTCTCTGTCAGATTTCCGGGATCCTGATATTCATACTGGATTTCATCCAGATTCACAATCGTATTAATCATTTTCTGCTTTCCATCAAAAACTGTGCATAAGGCACATCCTTCCTGCTGACATACAGCAGTGCCGCAAGAGGCAGGATGCTGGCCCGCCTGAAGAATGCATCGGCAGCAGTGATATCATTCCTTCTGCCATAGATATCATTGTAAAAGTGATACTGCCCATTGCCAAGGGCAATATAGAACGCATAATGGGTGCCTGCCTGATGGGCATACAGGACGATACCGGCACCGCTACCAGCCATTCTGTTTTGGATCATACCCGTTGTACCAGGACACCATCTGGCAGGAATCTTTTTGCTTTTCAGAAAGCTTTGCAGTGCAAACAGATTTTCACCATAGCGCTCATGAAACAGATTGGCACTGGCAAGGGTATCGGCCGTTTCCTGCATGAACTGCTCTTTGCCGCAGGCTTTGCACAGGTTGTACGCCGCGATCCAGCCGCAGCCTTTCTCACTTGTTGGATAATTGCCAAAGGGCAGATCCTGCATGCGTCCCTGGCTGATAATAAAGCCGTACGGATCAAAGATACTGCTGGCACATGCACGCCGCCAGTCTTCCATCATCCACTGCATGCCCTGTCCTTTGGGAAAGAACAGGTTGGCAGCCAATGCCTTTCTTTCCAGCCTGTTAACACGTTTTACTTCAATATAGGCAGGGCTGTTGAGGGAAATGATACAGTGCACAGCATAGGCTGTCAGACAAATCGCCTGCGGCAGCGGCATGGGATTCAATTCCAGCATCATCTCTGCTTTGTTCTTTTCCCTGTTCCAGGCAAAATGTCCCACTGTCCTGCCATGAAATAAAATGGCTCTGCTGCTGGCAAAGCCATCAATTGGCACAATTTTCAGAATCAGTTCAGAGGCCATCTTACGCCATCCGGATCTTCTTTATGCAAAAAGGCAATGGCCTTGTGAAACAGTTCCGCATCATTTGGATAGGAAAGCAGTGCCTCGGTATCAATCACCGATGCCCAGTGCATCTCCAGCAGTTCTTCTTCCTGGATCTTTTCTCTGCCGCCACTCATCTCAGCAAGGAAGTAGACAACCTTCTTTTCAACACCTGGTTCCGGGGAATAATACGTGCATTCCCGGAAGCCATCCAGAAAGCGCACATCCAGCCCGGTTTCCTCCTTGATCTCACGGGCGGCAGTTTCATGTTCTGTCTCACTGCCTTCCACATGTCCCTTTGGAAAGCACCAGTGTCCCTGCTTCTGACGGATCACAAGCACCTGCAGCTTCCCATGATTGACTCGGATGATCACAGCACCGCATGATATTTCTTTTCTGGTTTCGGTCATGATGTTCATATCCTCCATCCAGATGTAGATTATACCAGCGAAAAGAAAAACCGGAGAATCCGGTTTCTCATGCGTCTACTTTTTCAGCGAACTGTCTGCCCCAGTCTTCTGCCTGTTTCAAAGCATCTTCATCCGGGATCCAGATCTGCTTGAGGCCAGCCTCATCCACAACATCAAAGCCGGAAGCCTTCAGTTCTTCACCGATCTTCTTCGGTGCTTCACCGCTCCAGCCATAGCTGCCAAAGCCGGCTGCCTTCTTGTTCTTGAAGCCAGAACCCTTGATCAGCTCAAGGATACCGCCGATGGAATACAGCACGCCATGGTTATAGGTCGGTGAACCAACCAGAATTGCCTTGGAGCGGAATACATCGGTGATAATGTCACTCTTGTCACGCTTGGAGGCATTCAGCAGAACAACCTCGGTTTCCAGATCATGATCACGGATGCCGGCTGCCAGTGCCTCGGCCATCTTGCGGGTAGAATCCCACATGGTGTCATAGATGATGGAAATACGGTTTTCCTGATAGTCAGCGGCCCACTTTGCGTATGTCTCCACGATCTTTTCAGGATGTTCACGCCAGATGACGCCATGGCTCGGTGCAATCATGCGGATATCCAGGTTCATCGCAGCCAGATCCTTGATCTTCTTGGTCACGAATGTGCTGTAAGGCACAATGATATTGGCATAGTACTTGATTGCCTCATCAAAGATTGCCTTTTCGCAGTTTTTGTCATTGAACAATGACTCGGTCGCATAATGCTGGCCAAAGGCATCGTTGGAGAACAGAATGTGATCTGTATCCAGATATGTGAACATCGTATCCGGCCAATGCAGGAACGGGGCCTGAATGAACGTCAGGGTGGACTTGCCGATGTTCAGGGTATCACCTGTTTTCACATTGACAAAGTTCCAGTTCTGATGATAGTGTCCGCGCAGGATCTTCTCGCCTGCCACCGTGCAGTAAATCGGTGTATCCGGAATTTCACGCATCAGTTCCGGCAGTGCACCGGAATGATCGATTTCGTTATGATTCATGACAATGTAATCAATGTCATGCAGATCAATCTCCTGCTTCAGTCTCGCTACAAATTCCTTGTCATACGGCTGCCATACCGTATCAATCAATACTGTCTTCTCATCTCTGATCAGATAGCTGTTATAGGAAGAGCCATCGAATGTGGAAAGCTCATCGCCGTGAAATGTCTTCAGCTGCCAGTCGACTTTGCCAACCCAGTCGACCCGTTCAGAAATCTTCTTGCCCATGCTTGAGATATCTCCTTTTTCCATGTGATATTTTTGCATAATATGCCGTCATGTCAACTCAGACACACCAATTTTGACCACGCAAAGAAGAACTTGTTCAGTTTTTCTCATTTTTTGTCAAAAAGCCGCAATGCTTTTTCTTCCGCTTTCGTCATAGGCTTTTTTGCGATCAGATCCGGCCGCATCTGTTCCGTGCGCAGATAAGCTTTGGCAAGCCGCCAGTTTTCGATCATCGCATGATTGCCGCTCAGCAGCACATCCGGTACCTTTCTGCCTTCAAAGTCAACCGGCCGGGTGTACTGCGGATATTCCAGCCGGTCTGTTTCAAAAGATTCCTCAACTGTACTGTCATTGGCAAGCACCCCTTCCTGCAGGCGGATGATGCTGTCAATGATGACCTGGGCAGCCAGTTCACCGCCGGAAAGAATATAGTCACCAATTGAGAGACAGCCGTCACATTCTTCATAGATGCGCTCATCCAGTCCCTCATAGTGTCCGGCCAGCAGTAAAAGATCATCCTCTTTAGAAAGATCATGGACAAGTTTCTGGCTCAGCGTCTGTCCGCCCGGATCCATGATATAGCTTCTTGTCTGTTCTGTTTTGTTTGCCCGCAGTGCCGCAATGACCGGCTCACACTTCATGATCATGCCCGGTCCTCCGCCGCATGGGGAATCATCCAGATGACGGTAGCTGCCCTCTGCATAGTCACGGATATCAACCACCCTGATCTGGCAGATGCCCTTGGTCCTGGCCCGCTGAACAAGCACGCCATTGAGAAAACTGTCAAAATATTCCGGAAACATTGTCAGTACGGTAATCTTTTTCATCTTTTATCCTCTTTTGTTCATTGTGGCAATGTGTAAAAGTATACACTTTTTCAGATTTTCGGTATGGCTGAAATATAAAATTCTTTGTTCATAAACATGTACTGTATTTCTCTGCCTGCAGAAACTGCTATAATAAAAGCAGATATTTACCCGGGGGATTTCTGATGAGAGCAGAAGAACTGATACCATACCTGACAAAATTTGTGACTGTCACACTGGATGATTTTTCTGAAGTCTCCGGGTATATTTCCAATCCGAATGACTTCAAAACACTGGATGATTCGATCAATATGGTGCTGGTTAACGGCCTGCAGAATTCGCAGGTGCCGATTTCACGCATCATTGATATCTGTGAAGCAGTGCGTGAAGATACAACCCAGATTCCGATTGTGCAGGAATCCAGTGATCTTGTCAGCCGCACGAATAAAAAGAAAAAGGCAGCTGCCTTCAATGACCGGCTGGATGAGCTCCTTGACAAGAGTCTGTCCGATACATTGGAAGTACGGCTGCCAAATGGCAAAGTGATTGATAATTCAGGCAGAGACGGGAAGTGATTTTCCCGTTTTTCTTCTGCTAGATGGCAAGTGTGATGAGATGGGTAATGAAGCTTGCCGCCCAGGCAATGGCACAGGTACCTCCTACCATCGCCAGTGCCCATTTCATGCCTAGCTCCTTGCGCACGGATGTAATGGCGGCAATGCATGGTGTATACAGCAGGCAGAAGATCAGCAGTGCAAAAGCATTGCCTGGTGTAAGGATGGAGGTAATGGCTGCGGTAGAGCCAAACAGGACGGACAGTGTTGCGGCAACACTCTCCTTTGCCATGAAGCCGACAATCAATGCCGTTGCGACACGCCAGTCGCCAAAGCCGCACGGCTTGAAGATCGGGGCAATCAGACCGCCGATCGCTGCCAGCATGGAATTTTCCTCTTCGACAAGATTGAACGAGAAATCAAAGGAGCGAAGGAACCAGACAATGATGGTCGCAATCAGAATGATGGAGAATGCTCTCTGCAGGAAGTCTTTTGCCTTGTCCCACATCAGCTGCAGTACGTTTTTCATGGCCGGCATGCGGTAGTTCGGCAGTTCCATGACAAACGGAACAGCTTCCCCTTTGAACAAAGTATTCTTGAATACCAATGCGGCCAGAATGCCAATGGCAATATCAATGACGTACAGAGCAACCATGATCAAGCCAGCCTGTTTCGGGAAAAAGGCATTGCAGAAATAGCCATAGATCGGCAGTTTTGCGGAGCATGACATAAACGGCAGCAGGATCACAGTCATGCGGCGGTCACGCTCAGATGGCAGTGTACGGCTGGACATGACAGCAGGCACTGTGCAGCCAAAGCCTATCAGCATGGGGACAATACTGCGTCCGGATAAGCCGATCCTTCTGAGAAGCTTATCCATGACAAAGGCAACTCTTGCCATATAGCCGGAATCTTCCAGCAGTGACAGGAAGAAGAACAGTGTGACAATGATCGGCACAAAGCTCAATACCGAACCGACACCGGTGAAGATGCCATCAATGACAAGTGAGCGGATGACCGGGTTGACATTAGCTGCCACAAGGCCATTGGAGACAACAACCGTCAAGGCATCAATTCCCTTCTGCAAAAGATCCTGCAGGAACGCGCCGATGACATTGAAGGTCAGATAGAAAACCAGGCCCATGATGACAATGAAGGCCGGAATACCGGTATATTTGCCTGTTAAGAAGCGGTCAATCTTGTTTGAGCGCATCGATTCTTTGGATTGTTTTGGCTTGATGACAGTGGCATCACAGACGCGCTGGATGAAGCTGTAGCGCATATCGGCAATGGCTGCGGCATGGTCAAGGCCGCGCTCCTCTTCCATCTGTTTGATGATGTGGCCAAGCATCTCCTTCTCATTCTCTTCCAGCTTCAATGCGTCAAGAACGTGGGGATCTCCTTCTACCACTTTGGTGGCCGCAAAACGCAGCGGGATGCCTGCCTTGGCCGCATGGTCTTCAATCAGATGCATGATGCCATGCAGTGCTCTGTGTACAGCACCATTATGATCCTGGGGACGGCAGAAGTCCTGTACCATTGGTGTTTCCTGATAGCGTGCCACATGGATGGCATGATCGATCAGTTCCTGAATGCCTTCACCCTTGGCAGCGGAGATGGCGACTACCGGAATGCCAAGCATCTTCTCCATTTCATTGATGCGGATGGAGCCGCCGTTATTGCGCATTTCATCCATCATGTTCAACGCAAGCACCATCGGCCTGCCCAGCTCCATCAGCTGCAGGGTCAGATACAGATTGCGCTCAATATTGGTCGCATCCACGATATTGATGATCGCACGCGGCTTGGCTTCCAGAATAAACTGGCGGGACACAATCTCCTCAGAGCTGTAGGGAGACAATGAATAAATACCAGGCAGATCTGTTACCTCCGTCTCCGGATGTCCCTTGATCTTACCGGTTTTACCTTCCACTGTGACACCCGGGAAGTTGCCGACATGCTGGTTGGAACCTGTCAGGGCATTAAACAAGGTCGTCTTGCCGCAGTTCTGATTGCCAGCAAGAGCAAAGGTCAGTGTGGTGCCTTCCGGCAGCGGATGTTCTGTGCTTTTATCGTGATATCGGCCGCCTTCACCAAGACCCGGATGGTCAACCAGCTCATCATCATCCCGTTCAATGTTCTGCTTCTCAGGCGCCACATGTTTGACCGTATGGCATGTAATGTTGGCAGCATCCGCGACACGCAGAGTCAGCTGATAGCCATGAATCACAAAATCAATGGGATCCCCCATTGGTGCAAACTTCTCCAGTGTAATCTCAGCGCCTGGAATCAGGCCCATATCCAGGAAATGCTGGCGCAGTTCACCACTGCCTCCGACAACCTCAATCTGTCCTGTCTGTCCCGGCTTCAACTCATTCAGTTTCATGATAATCCCTCAATCCGGCTCCATTATACCTGCTGCCAGATAGGATTTGTTGCGATCACAGTACAATTTAAACCATGTGTCACGATGACAGCGGTTTCAGGGCAAAAAATGACATGTTATTCATGACATGTTAGGATGTGAAAGTTTTCCTCACATACTCTCCATGTAATTCTGAGTATAATAACAGCCATCAGGAGGTAACAAATGAAGAAAACAATCATTGGCTGTGCGCTGCTGGCATCTCTTGTGCTGACAGGCTGCGGCCAGAGTAAAACCATACAGGCACCTGCCTCTGCATCCGCCTCTGGCAACAACGCAGGTGCCATCAACCTGAATGCATCCAAGCCAGATCTTTCAGCCTATGTGTTTCTGAAGGATGATGATCCTGCCTTCCTTGAAATCTCAACGGAAGAAAGCCTGAAGCTGTTTGAAAATGGCACCGGCATCGTCTTCTACAGTTATGAGACATGTCCCTGGTGCAACCGTGTGATTCCGGTGCTGGATGAAGCAGCCAAGGAAGCCGGCATTACTGTCTTCTATGTCAATATCTACTCGGATGATTTCATGTCAAAGTCAGATACAGAAAAGAGTGACATCATTCAGTCACTCTATACATGTCTGGATCCGATTCTGAAAAAGGAAAAAGATTCTGAAACAGGCGAAGAAAAACCGGTCATGGAGGTACCGGAGGTTGTTGCTGTCAAGGATGGAAAGATTGTCGGCCATCATCTTGGCGTTGTGGATGATTTTACGCTGGATACCAATAACCTTTCGGAATATCAGGTTACCGATGACCAGGTGAAAGAGCTGAAAAATATTTATCTTGACTTGTTCAAGGAGATTCAATAGCCGGTGGATACCGGTTTTTTTATAAGATGCTGGAAAGCAGAATCTTCAGACCAATCGCAATCAGCAGGAAACCTCCGAAGATGGTTGCCTTGTCGGCCAGCCTGAGGCCAAACTTCTTGCCCAGCTGAACGCCGGCTGCACAGATCGCGAATGTCACGATCCCAATCAAAGTACTGGCAGACAGTGCAGATCCGATGCCATAGGAGGCAATCGTAAAGCCGACGGACAGGGCATCAATCGATGTGGCAAGCCCCTGCACCATCAGTTTGCCGGAAGATACTTCCTTTTCCGCATCTGTTTCTTCCTTTTTTGAGAACCCTTCTTTCAGCATTCCGCCGCCGATGTACATCAGCAGAATAAAGCCGATCCATGGCACCATGACCTGGAAGGAAGAAAATAATTGTACGATGGTATGGACACAGATCCAGCCGATCATTGGCATGACAAACTGGAACGCGCCGAATGTGCCGGCAATCTTCAGCATCTTTTTCTTCTGCATATGCGGCTCTTTGAGCCCATTGGCAAGTGAGACAGAAAAGGCATCCATGGCCAGGCCGATGCCAAGCAGGATGTTATCCAGGATAAAGTGCATAAGTGTGTCCTCCCAAACAAAAAAGCTGCAGGCGATTGCTGCAGCATATTTGTGTCATGTATGACATTACGCACAGCAAAAAGCCAGTGCGTAAGTCTCGCGTATTAAAGCAGGCCAGGCAAATTGCCAGTATGTTGGCAGGCTGCGCATATGCGCTCGCTACTCCCTTACGGCTCTGCGATTGTCACACATCACTTCTTTGTTAGTCAAGGCTATTTCCGTGTCACAAGCGTATCAACAGACAGCTTCGGCACATGGTAGTTCCCCTGGGCATCCACCCAGTATGCAAGATCCTCACCAGCCTCTTCCACTGTGCTTTCAAGAAGCGGATACCCAAGTGAAACAACCAGCCGTGCACTTAAGGAAGGGTCCACACCAAGCAGCGCATTCATTGCATCACGCCTGAAATTCATCAGAATACAGGCACCAATGCCCTTTTCCGCCGCACTTGCGGTGATCACTTCCGCAGCAATGCCGGCATCAATATCAGCTGTGGCGGCATTTTCAATCGGTACAAGAATGACAATATACGCCATTGGCTCTTCATCCTTCTTTGGCTGTCCTGCGCCCTTGAGTAAAGCCGCATAGTGCAGCTGCGCAGCAACCTGATCACACAGATCACGGCTGGTAACCAGGACATACCGCAGCCGCTGCTTGTTATTGCCGCAATGGGCAAGACGCACATTTTCCAGAATCTCATTCAGATCATCATCCGGAATCGCTTTCTGCTGAAACTTGCGGATCGAGCGGTCCTTGCGCATCAATGCATGCATATTCATTTGTTTTTATCCTCCTCAGCATGGAAATGTCTGCCAATATAGGCAAACCACTTGCGCAGACGGCTTTCATAGCCGATATCTGACACATAATAGAATCCTTCGTTTTTCACGCCATCCGGCAGATACTGCTGGTCAACATAATGGCGTGGATAATCATGGGCATACTTGTAGCCAATGCCTCTCTCCAGCTTTGAAGCAGATTTGTAATGGGCATCCTGTAGATAGGGCGGAATCTTAAGATTGCCGGTTTTCTTCACAACATCCATCGCCTTGAAGATGGCCTGGCTTGCCGCATTGCTCTTGGGTGCTGTGGCAATATAGACAGCTGCCTCGGCCAGAATGATCTGTCCCTCCGGCATGCCGACTCTTTCAACAGCCAATGCACAGTCAGTCGCAATCTCAATAGCTCTTGGATCGGCAAGACCGACGTCCTCAGCAGCACAGATCATGATGCGTCTGGCAATAAAGCGCACATCCTCCCCTGCTTCCAGCATGCGGGCAAGATAGTACAATGCGGCATCAGGATCAGACCCCCGCATCGATTTGATGAAAGCAGAGATCGTATCGTAATGATTATCGCCATCTTTGTCATAGCGGATGGATTTCTTCTGGATGCATTCCTGCATGATGGGCAGCGTGATATGAAGATACCCATCATCACTGCGCTCGGTTGTTAATACCGCAATCTCCAGTCCATTCAATGCTGCCCGGGCATCCCCGTCCGCTGCCTCGGCCAGAAAGTCACAGGCATCCTCATCCATCTGCACCATGTCGGCAGCAACACCTTTGAAAGGATCCTGCAGGGCCCGGTGAATCAGGACAAGAAGATCATTTTTTGACAGCGGCTTGAGCTCCAGTACGGTTGAGCGTGATAACAGCGCACTGTTGACCTCAAAGTAAGGATTCTCCGTTGTGGCACCAATCAAGATGACAGTGCCGCTTTCCACAAAAGGCAGCAGATAATCCTGTTGTGCCTTGTTAAAACGGTGAATCTCATCGATAAACAGGATTGTCTTCTTATGTTCTGCGTTCAGCCGGTACTGGGCTTCCTGGACAACAGCTTCCAGATCCTTCTTGCCGGCTGTGGTTGCATTGACCTGGGCAAAGTACGCACTGGTTGTATTGGCAATGACTTCTGCCAGGGTTGTCTTGCCAGTGCCTGGCGGCCCATAGAAAATCAAAGAACTGAGCCTGTCAGCCTGGATGGCACGGTACAGGATACGGCCTTTGCCAATGATGTGCTGCTGGCCGACAACTTCCTCCAGTTTTTCAGGACGCATTCTGGCTGCCAGCGGCTCCTGCGTTCTGGCATCATCGCTGCCAGCTGCTTCAAACAGGTCCATGCCATCACCTCCTGCGTATTATTTTACAATGTTATAACCAGCTGCCAAACTTCCTGATATAGAATTTTTTGACAACTTCAATCGTGGCACTGTAAAGAATGAGAATGATCACCAGATAGATATAGTACTGATATGGCAGTGCGACAAAGACGGAATTCGGAAGCGAACAGAACATGTATGGAATCAGAATCGCGGCAATGATGCCAAGAATGCTGGCAAAGGCAAGCCGCACGTCGCAATGGGAGTCAATGATCGGCCGCCTGGCAGTACGGATAAACTGCACGATCATGATCTGTGAAATCAGACCTTCCACAAACCAGCCGGTCTGGAAGTAAGACTGCATGGAGATGGAATTGAAGCCAAGCACAAACCACAGGCACAGGAATGTCAGCACATCAAAGCAGGATGAAACACCGCCCATGACATTCATGAACGAAGTCAAAGAGCGCATGGTCCACTGATGGGGCTGTTTCAGGAATTCCGGATCTACGTTATCCCATGGAATGGCAATCTGGGTGAAATCATAAACAAGATTCTGAATCAGGATCTGCAATGGCATCATTGGCAGAAATGGCAGGAACAAAGAAGCAATCAGCACCGAGAAGACATTGCCGAAGTTGGAGGACAGTGCCATCTTGATGTATTTGATGATGTTGCCGGAAATTCTTCTGCCTTCCTTGACGCCGTCCAGGATGACATCCAGACTCTTTTCCAGCAGGATGATATCGCTGCTGGCCTTGGCAACATCGGTGGCATTATCCACGGAAATGCCAACATCAGCACTGTGCAGGCTCGGGGCATCATTGACGCCATCTCCCATGTAGCCGACCACGTGCCCGTTTTTCCGCAGCATATCGACAACCCGCTTCTTCTGCATCGGAGAAAGACGGGCAAAGATATTCGTATTCTCCACGGCTTTGGAAAGAGCTGCATCATCCATGCCATCCAGCATGGTGCCGTCAATGACATTCCCCTCTTCCTTGAGACCGACCTCATGACAGATATGCTGGACAACCACCGGTGCATCACCGGAGATGACCTTGACATCCACACCGGCTTCATACAGTCCTTCAATAGCATCCTTTGCGTCTGGCTTGGGCGGATCCAGGAACGCTACCGTGCCAAGGAACGTCATGTTATGTTCATCTTCAGCGGTAAACTGATTATCATCCGTGACGCCCGGCACCGATTTTCTTGCCGCAACAGCAATGATATGCAGACCGTCTTTGTTCAGCTCTTCGGCCTGCTGCTTGATCTTTTCAATATCCACATCATCAATGTCGATATACTGCTTGTCAATGCGCACCTTGTCACAGCATGCCAGCACCGATTCCAATGCCCCTTTGGTAATCAATACACGCTCACCATGATGGGGCAGCACACCCTCATCACCACGCGATACCTGGGATCCGCCCGGATTATAGACAAGCACAGACATTCTGCGGCGCTCAAAATCATACGGAATCTCGTCAATCTTCTCATAGCCGCCGGCAAACTCAGGCACATCATGACTCTTGCCATATTCCAGAATGGCCCGGTCAATCAGGTTTTTGACACCGGTGGAATAATAGGAATTCATCCAGGCATAGTTCAGTACAAGATGGCTGTTTTTGCCGTTGATATCCAGATACCGCTGCAGCACGATATGATCTGCTGTCAGTGTACCGGTTTTATCGGTACACAGCGTATCCATGGCACCAAAGTTCTGGATCGCCGACATATTCTTGACAATTGTTTTCTTCTTTGCCAGGAACTGGGCACCTTTGGCAAGTGTGCCATTGACGATCATCGGCAGCATATTCGGTGTGATGCCAACTGCAACTGAGATGGCAAACAGGAATGCCTCCAGCCAGTTATGTTTGATCATGCCGTTGACAAACAGGACAAAGATGACAACAACCACCATATATGTGATCAGAATCTTCGTGATCTTCTGCAAAGAGCGGTCAAACTCGGTCATCTGTTTGCTGGTATCCACGGTGGCAGAGATGTGGCCAAGGTAGGAATTGCGGCCGGTTTTGATGATGACGCCAAAGCCGGTGCCGGAAGCTACGGTACTGCCGGAAAGACAGATATTGTCAAGCTGGGCTGCATTGACGTTCCGTGCATCTGTGCCTGCTTTCTTTTCTACCGGCACTGCTTCTCCGGTAAAAGCAGCCTCTGATAAAAAGAGGTCCTTGCTTGCCAGAAGATACAGATCGCCAGAGACAATGTCGCCAGAGCCGATCATTTCAATATCACCCGGTACCAGTTCTTCAACCGGCATTTCGGTTTCCTTCCAGCTGGAGCCATCCGGTACGCGTACACGGACGGTATCATGTTCCATATTCCTCAGCTTCTCAACATCGAGATAAGAACGATAGTCCTGCACAAAGCGGATCCCCGCACTCATGCAAGCAAGCAGATAGATGATGCCGGCTGAAAGTGCATCATGTTCGACGATCACGGTTACCGTGCCAAGAAGCAAAAGGACGATAATAAACGCATCCGTAAATGACTGCAGCAGAAAGTTCCACCAGTGCATCTTTGTCGAGGCATGCAGGTCATTGGATCCATAGGTATCCAGGCGTTCTTCACGTGCATCCTGGCTGATGCCATTTTCATCTGCTTTCAATTCCTGCAGCACATCCGATGCCTGCCGGCGTGCATAAGCCTGATATTCTTCTTCCAGGGACTGCACCTTTGCTTTGGTAATCTTTTTCTCCATCACTGCATCTCCCGTTTCTAACTCACTAGTATAGTTTCAAAAAGAAAAATCCGCATCAAAATCTGAAGAAATTCAGAGATGCGGATACCATAGCGGCCTCGTCAATAAAGGCGTCCATGTTTTAAACATCATGATGACAACATATGGCACAATCATCTGCACAAGACACAGCACAACTGTATACGATTTACCAAGAATATTGTACACCGTATCGAGGAAGGTGCCATGAAACGGTGCCGAGATAAACATCAGATTACAGCCGCGGCGGTGGTTGATGATCAGCGCAATGATGCAGAACATCAGGACATACAGCGCATAATACCATAGATCATGCCATGTCAGATCAACCAGGCCTGTGCGGTTCATCAGAATGCCAAGATACGTCATGGTACCGTGGTAGATGAAGCTGTGCACGGAAAGAAAATGGAATGTGGGATAGATCAGCAGTGAGCTGGATGGATACAGCATGAAGCAGATGCCGGCAATCAGTCCGCCGGAAGCAAGAAATACATCGCCGATATGCTGGAGGATGCCCCTGCCAAAGCCGCTGGCAATGCCGGCATATAAGGTGATGGAGCAGAAATACAGCGGCACCCATGTGTCATAGTCTGCTTCTGAACCAGTCCGGATGCGGAAATGGATCTTGATGCATTCCAGCACCCAGAGCACAATGATGATTTTGCGAATCAGACTGCGCAGGGCCGCTTCTGGCAACAGCAGTGTATGCGTCAGGCCTTCATAGATGCCAAATACTGCCATACCTGCCAGCAGAAAATGTCCCGGGCTTAAAATACCAGCTGGCTTGTACTCACCAGGGTCTGCAAAGAAATAATGCATGAATTTCCTGCCAAACTGCTTCATTTCTTCATATCCTCGATCCTGACATTACGGTTATGTTCAATGGGCTTCCAGGCCACATTCTTTTTAAACAGACACACGATCATCAGAGGTATCCAGATGCACATGAAGATCGGAAATAAAAAGCCCTGCACAGTGCAGTGTGCAATCTCTGCCTTATAGAGGCATCCCTGCAGCAAAGCATCAAAGCAGATGTATAAAAGCAGAATCAGCACAAGCATTAAAAGCAGTGCTTTATGGAGCGGCATCGTTGCAAAGGACAGCACCAGGCCGATTCCACCGATCATGACTGCCGCGGGCATGGCAAATACCATCGCCAGATCCTGTGCCGCTGCACTGTGTGCAGCACCCCACTTCTTCAAAAGTTTTCCTGTATAGACACGCATGCACTGCACCTGGCCAAAGATCCACCGGAATAACTGGCGCAGTGACATCTTTGCAGTCATCGGATACTCGTCATAACATCTGGCATCATGTACATAGGTGATCGAAACACCCCACAGGGCGCACTGGGCACTGAGTTCAAGATCTTCCGTGATTGTGACCGTATCAAAAGGATGCGCCTGCAGTATGGAAGATCTGATTACCCAGCCGGTGCCGTTGAGCACAGCCGAGCGGCTGTTATGCTGGGCACCATTGTTAAAGAGCACGTTCTGCATCTGGTAGAACACTTCGTAAAAGCCACAGAGAAACGTATCATACGTATTCTTGCCGATCCGCCTGCCCTGTGCCACCTGCACGCCGTGCTGCAAAGCACTGTTCATAGCCGTAAAAAAGCCGGCATCGACAAGATTGTCGGCATCAAAAATGGCAAAGGCATCCAGTTCCCTGTGCTTTGTCAGCTCAGCAAACGCACGGCCAAGCACATCGCCTTTGCTGTGGACCGTATTGCCATAATCGATCACATGCGCACCATAGGAACGGGCAATATCCGGCGTATGATCGGTTGTGTTATTGACAAGCACATACACATCCAGAAGGTCATGGGGATAATCGGTTTTGCCAATGCTGTCCAGCAGACTGCCAATCACATGTTCTTCATTGCGGACCGGAATCAAAATGGCAAAATGATGTTTTTTCTCTGTATCATGATACAGGGCAAAAGGCTTGATTAAGCCGCCGAATGCAATCAAAGCAAAATGCATTGTATATAAACCGGCAAAAACAAGCAGGACCCATCTCAGGACAGTCAGAAAAGCATTCCCCATCACGAACCACCTTTCGCATTAATGATACGTGTTTTTTCACGATCGGGGATTTACATATTTCAGAATCTGTCGTGATTCATCATCAGTCCAGACGTTCCGCCTTCATCTGTACCTTCATCTCATACATTCTGGCATCAGCCATACTCTCCAGCTTTTCCATCGTGACAGGCTTTTCCTTTCTGGAGATGGCAAAGCCCCAGGAAAGAGAGACAGGCGGCTTTTTGGCATCAGGTGTCTGCTTTGCCAGCAGATCCAGCAGTGCCAGTTCACCCTGATCATAATCCGCAAAGACATCCTCTCCATCCAGCACCGCCATGAACTCATCACCACCCAGACGGAACAGTCTGCCATAGCGGCCAAAAGAATCCTGCAGCATATGTGCACAGCGGATAATATAATCATCCCCTGCCTGATGGCCATAGTGGTCATTGACCCGCTTGAGAAAATTCAAATCTGCATAGACAATGATCAGATCTCTGACTTTACCGGATGCCATTTCCTTATCAAGATTTTCCTGCACATCCAATAATGCAGAGCGGTTGTAGAAACCCGTCATGACATCCTTGTATGCCATCATATGATACACATCGGCTTCCAGGGATTTCTTCATGTGGATGATCATTTCACTCTTGAACACCATGATTAATACAAGCATGAGCATCAAAAAGCCGATCCGCGAATAGCGGGCGGCATCTTCAGGCGCCCCATAGCCGGCATAGCGGACAAGGTCAACAACCATGCATGCAAAGGCAAGCAGAATGATCACCCAGAGTATTTCTCTTCTCGGGTTATGAATATGATTGCGCTTATATTGCACGATCTGATCAACACTCATGATGCACATGACAGCAATGGACAGGATCAGTGCTGCATGAATCAGCAGCCTGCACTGCCAGAGATCCAGATGGAACAGGATATAAGCACCTGTACAGACAACAACATTAAAGGTCACAACTGCAAGAAAGAAATGGTCAATCTTCGGATTTGGCTTGATCATCCAGGCATTGGCTGCCCTGACGGCAGGATAAGGCACAATCATCAGCATCGTAAAGGTAAAGCAACGCCATAGATCCGGGCATGAGGTCAGGACAATGGGAACCCGGGATTCCACCAGGCTCCACGTACCAAAAAGGATTGCCGTCAGAGAAAACATGCGGAATGAATCCACCAGTGGCGTTTTGAGATTACTGCTGCCATAAGAGATATACAGCATTGTCACACCAAGCGTAATGATCAGAATACTGATCACAAAAGCCGGCAGAAATCTGACAAACAGGTAGTTCATATACGTACCGGAGCTGCCGACACTGATCTCACTGATTCCACCGGCACCCTGATAGGCAGGATATATGGTCATTTCAACACGCACCCCGGCCTGCCTTCTGCCTAAGCCAATGCTATGAAACGTATAGCCATAGCTGCGCCCGGCCAATACAAACGGTTTCTCTGTGTAATTATACACTTCATCACCGCCAATCTTCACTTTAAAGAAGATGTTGTCACTTTCAAAGATCAGGTTTTCACCATAGCTCAGCGTATCCGGAAGATAATTGTAAATCGTCACTTCTCCATCGCTGCCAGCCGCTTTTCCAAGCTCATCCAGGTTCACATCTTCATCTGTCCCGACAATCTTCCAGCCAGTGGAAAAATCAGGAAGATCTTCGCCTCTCCATGCAGTCAGACTTCCTGACCATCCATAACATGCCAGCACAATCACGACATAGACAGTGAGGCATACTGCAAGAAAAAGAGGTCCAGACGATCTCAGCCTGCTTGCCTTATTTTGTTTCACACTTTTTTTCATCGCCTGTCCTATTATGCACATGTTTGTCAGACGGAAAAGCAAAACAATTGAGTATTCATAATATTATGAATGATATTCCTAATAATATGACGCAAAATGCAGTTTTCAGCGTACGATCCTGCCATTTCCAGTGCCCTGTGCAAGAAAGAGAGCCTCCTGCTCTGAAACACAGTTGAAATCGCCAGGAAGCGTATGTTTCAGCGCACTGGCCGCAATCGCAAAATCAAGAGACTTCTGCAGACTGTCATAATGCAGGATGCCATGAATCAAGCCTGCCGAGAAGCTGTCTCCTGCCCCGGTCCTGTCTACAATCGGATCAATTTCATAGTGGCGGGATACGTAGAACTGTTTTCCATCATAAAGCAGTGCCTTCCAGCCATTGTCTGAGGCATTGTGAGATTCACGCAGCGTTGTGGCAATCATCTTGAAAAGGTATTCTGCCTCCATCTGCCTGAAGATAGCCTTATATGCCTCAACATCGGTATTGCCGCTTTCAATGTCACAATCCGGCACAAAGCCAAGCATCTTAGCCGCATCTTCTTCATTGCCAATGCAAACATCCACATACTGCATCAGCGGCTTCATGACAATCTGGGCCTGCTCTGGTGTCCAGAGTTTTTTGCGATAGTTCAGATCGCAGGATACTGTCACACCATGGCGCTTTGCGGCCTGACATGCAAGCAAAGTCAGCTTCGCAGCTTTGTCAGACAGGGCTGGTGTGATGCCGGACCAATGGAACCAGATGGCATCTTCAAAAATGGCATCAAAGTCAAAGTCAGCTGGATCAGCGGTGGCAATGGCAGAACCAGCACGGTCATAGATCACTTTGCCTCCACGTACAGAAGCACCTGTTTCAGCATAATAGATGCCAAGGCGGTCTCCGCCTCTTGCAATCTTGTCAGTATGGACACCATAGCGGCGCAGTGCATTGACAGCAGCCTGGCCGATTTCATGGCTTGGAACCTTGGTGACAAACCAGGCATCATCGCCATAGTTGGCAAGAGATACGGCTACATTAGCCTCAGCACCGCCAAAGATGATGTCAAACTGACCGGCCTGCAGAAAACGGGTATGATCACCAGATGGCGTCAGGCGCATCATGATCTCACCAAACGTTACAATCTTTTTGCTCATGTTATGCCTCCTGTACAAGATGAATAGCAAAACCGGCAATGCACTCTTTGAAGTAGATCAGCCTGATTCTGCCCTTTTCATCTTTCACAATAGAACTTTCATCAAAGTCATAGCCCTTTCTTTGGAAAAAGGCAATAGCACGGGAAACAGAAGATACACCAATGGCGATATGTCCATAGGTGCCTCTGGCTCTGGCAGTGGTCATCACTTCCACAAGTTCAGAGCCAAAATAACTGATCTTTGCATCACGAACACTGCCATCCAGCAGGTCTGCAAAGGCAGTGGCGATCTCTTTGCCATGTGCAGTATCACTGTTGATGCCAATATGGACAATATGAATCTGCAGCATCTTTCTGAGGGCATCATGTGCCATCTCAGAAATCTTGTCATACTGCCCGCTTTCAAGCAGTTCCTTCTTCACCATCCATGTTCCGCTGATTGCAAAGATCCTTTCATCATGAAGATATGCCTGCATGTTATGATCATCGATACCGCCGCTGGGCAGAAAATACATATCATTCCAGACCGCAGATAACGCATGAATGGTGCGCAGCCCTCCCAAAGGTTCTGCAGGGAAAAATTTTACGACATGCAGGCCAAGTCTTCTGGCCAGATCCAGCTCTGATGCCGAAGAGATACCAGGGATGACCGGCATATTTTCCTGCTGGCAGAATCTGACCACATCCGGGTTGAGTCCCGGAGTCACAATAAACGATGCACCGGCATTTCTGGCATCAATGACCTGCTGGCTGCTGAATACCGTTCCGGCACCTAATAACATTTCCGGACACGCTTTATGCATTGCCGATAAGCAGGCAAGCGCAGCTGGTGTGCGCAGCATCACTTCTGCCAGCGGCAATGATCCTTTGCATAATGCTCTGGCAAGCGGCCCCGCATGAGATGCATCGTCCAGCACAACCGCGGGTAATAAGCCGATATCATGGATCGACTGCATGATTTCCAGATGATTCATATTAATCCTTCTTTCCTGTGTAAACGATAGACGTATACAGGCAGCTTCGTCAATCCTTCCAGGAAAAAGAAAATCTCTGGCATACACCAGAGATCATCTAGACGATTTCTTCAGGAAATCCTCTTTCATTGCTTCCTTTTCATGGATAAATACAAAGAACACACCGCCATAGGAAGAATCTTCGACAAGTCTGCCAACATCTATGACCGGGATCACTTTGCCGCCTTTGACAATGATGCTGTATTCAACATAGTCTTCATAGTATGGTCTCTTTGTCGTTTCAATTTCCTTCTGGTGGTTGATCTGTTCCCAGATGGAATCTTCCACTCTCTGCCGGTCTTCCGGCACGATGATATTCGTAAACCGGCCGCCGGTATAGGCGCAGAAATCATCATAGTTGTCACAGCCCAGCAGATGAACCAAAGAGTCATTGGCAAACAGAATTTCTTCATCTTCAGGATCCGACTTATAGATCAGGAAAGAGCCCGGGATGCCGGAGGCCAGTGCCTTGGTGCTGAAGCCAAGCTGTTCCCGCTTGATATCTGCCATGGAAGGATCATAATGTCTGGCTTCATGCTTGCCGGAAATCTTGGCCGCATAGAGTGCTTCATCTGCCAGAATCATCAAAGCAGAACGGCTCTGGGCCTGCTCCGGTGCATCCGCGTAACCTGCAGAGATCGTATAGCGGATTGTTTTGCCATCGATTTCAAATACCTGCTCACTGGCAATCGCCTTCTGAATCATTTTGGCACATTCATCTGGTGTACGGTTCCAGATGACAACACAGAATTCATCGCCGCCTGTTCTGCCGATCAGGCTGTCAGAAGGGAACGAAGAGCGCAGATAATATGCCAGATGCTCTAAAGCTTTATCACCAGCCGCATGGCCATGGACATCATTGATGACCTTGAAATCATCAAGGTCCAGAAACACCAGTGTATATCGATTCACAAATGGATTCTGGCTCGCCTCATCCAGCTGCTTGATAAAACCGCCCCTGCTGAGCAGTCCTGTCAGCGCATCCTGATACGCAAGGATATTCAGACGCTTATCCTGCTGCTTTGTATGCAGCGTCAGATACAGCAATCCTTCAAAGGCAATACAGCACAATGCAGAAAAGATTCCAAAGGGGACTGCCCGGCTGGACTTCCAGCCTTTGACCGGTGCAACTTGCAGTGTCCAGTCACAATATCCAATGCTGAAAGTAAAGGTGGCAGGATTTTCCAGGGTCTCTCCATTCTGCGATGAGGAAGAAATTTCAACATTCTGATTCTGCAGCGGCGACATGGTTGTCTGCAGACTGTAGTTGTAGCCAAGACTGCTCAAAGCATCCAGCGTATGGGCATAGGCATCCGGCACCTTGATGGCAATGATCACATACCCCCAGAACTGCCCGCCATTATTGAGATAGACAGGATTGGTAATACAGACACACTCTCCCGCTGTATCAATGGTAAAAGGTCCATACATGACAGGTGCATCCTGTTCTTTGGCATACTGCATGACTGCTAAAGCACCAGAATCCTGATTCAGATCCAGTCCGATCTGTGTATCGGAATCAGGATAGGTATTTGTAATCACACCATTTGGGGCAATCTCAATCATTGCAACATGATCTGTCATTAACAGTTTCGCGGCCTGATCAAAATAATCCAGGCTGCCATTATTGGCCACAAGTTCTTCTTCCAGAAGACTGCTTTTATCGATACCGGACTGGAAATCATGTTTCAGCTCCTGGGCATAGGCAGCTGTTACATCATAGGCACGGACATGCTGGTTGCTGATATCATCTGAGTGGATCAGATATGTGGAAATACAGGAAATAAAAACGAGCAGAACCGCAGCCGCAATCAAAAGGGTTTTCTGTGACCTGGACAGTTTCATATCTGCACTCCTCCTCTCCAGATGTTAGACTTGATCGATCAGTAGCCATACTGATACGGTACACATTCTACCACCTGCAGAAACATTGCAAAGAAATAGACTGGCAAATACTGAGTATCCAGCTTTTGCCTGTCGGCTTCAATATTGCCACAAATTTGCTATCCATCCTATACCGGATTAACTACAGTTGTTGATTATTCTGCATATGATCCATCAGGGAAAATGCTTTAAGCCAAGATGGATCATGTCATCTATTGCGGAAGAAACTGTCTGCGTTAAATACATGCAATCATAACGTTAATGAATATATGATTCGTATTCTTACATGCTTATTTTCCCTGGATCATATTCCGGATCCAGATTCCGGTATCCGAAAGATCATCTTCCGTCCAGCTGTCCGCAGAAGCAGACGGCTTGAGCAGTGCGGATGACTCATCTTTATTGCATAAGCTCCATGCTGCATAGCTGATATGCAGATCATTGATGGCATCCTTCCATTTCTCAGCAGAATCATTGTCGATGGCACCATTGCCAGAAGCTTCAACGATACTGAATTCAGAGATGAAAATGGGCATTCCATTCTGATGCGCTGATACCATCTGCTGGCGCAGATCATCCTTATGCGTTGCTGCATAGAAATGCATGGTATACATCAGGTTGCCGCCATCCAGGATGGGATCCTGGCCAGCCGCATGAATGTCCTGCGACCAGTTTGGTGTGCCAACCAGAATCAAAGCATCAGCATCATGGCTTCGTATGACAGGAATGATATCCTCGGCATAGCTTTTTACTTCCTGCCAGGATGTCCCGCCATTTGGTTCATTGCAGATTTCATAGATGACATTGTCATAATCAGCGTATTTTGCGGACATCCTGTCAAAGAACTGCTCAGCATCGGATTGATATTTCATTGGCGTCAGATCATGCAGAACATGCCAGTCAATGATGACATACATGCCCAGATCCGCTGCGGCCTGCACACCTGTATCGATGGTATTCTCCAGGGAAGTTCGATCACCATCTGTACACCAGCCGCCGTTTTCATCTGTATACAGGGCAAGCCGGACAAGATTGGCGCCCCAGTCATCTCGCAGCTTCTGAAAAGAAGATTTGCTGACAAACTGTGGATACCAGGCAAGTCCATGTGTACTGACACCCTTAAGCTGAAACGGATTGCCATGTTCATCAACAAGATCAGCGCCTTTCACACTGAGCGCACCATGAATCGCAAGCGGCGTACCAGCAGGATCTGCAGTCTGATTTTCTATTGTCGTACTTTCTGTTTTCTCTGCATCTTTGGAAACAGCGTCATCCTGGGTTAGCTTTTCGCTCATGCCATCTGCTGGATCCACAGCATACTTGCCTTCTAAAGAAAGTGTCTGATCCGCAAGCACAATAAAGCCAAGATCCGATACATTTTTTCCTGCATCAATCTTCTGATTGTATTCAGCCGGCGTAACGGTGAGCATTGTGCCATCCGCAGCCAGTGTGCAGTTCCAGAAGTCTTTGACAGTAACATCCATCCGGGCATCAATCACGATCTGCCAAGTATCCAGTGCCTGATTGGCATGATTCTCTAAAGAAACACTGTACTGATATGCGTTTTGATCTCCCTCCTGCCAGGAATTGGTCTTGATGACTTCTGCCAGAAGGTTTTTCTGATTTTTCTGTGATACAGCAGATGCGGATGGTGTTGGACTGCTGGTATTTTTATGGCTGCCACAGCCGGCAAGAACACAAGATAGAGAAATGGATATGCAAACAAGCATTGCCGAGAAACAGCAGAACATATGATTCATGCGGTTTTTGATCATACATGCAATCCTCCACCACGATCATCAGCACATACTGATGATGCCTATGGTTCAGCAGAAACGTCAACATCTGCGTTCTCTGAGATACTGATGGATGAGACCGTTCCAGCTTTGACAGAGAACTGCCTGTTTTTGCTGCAGTAGATCTGATAGACAGATGCAGCAATCATGAATGCAGCACAGATGGCACAGAGAATCATAATTGCCCTTGTGCGGTCAATCTGACGGATTCCAGACTTGTACATGTCTGCCTGTTTTCCATTTTCGTTATACCCCCTCATAGATTCTTTCTCAATGCCTCCCTTATCTATGCGGGTATACCTTACATCAATGCCTTGAAGTTGCTGTGCCTGTTCACGTACAGCAAGTAATTTATCCAGAATATTAATCTTCTTCTTACATCATTTACTGATTTTGCTTTCCACCAGCATATGAAACAGAATACCTGTGGCATAGGATCCCTCTTCCCTGGCATGTCTGTTATGCAATAAACGATCTGCTGTTATTTTCGAACAATCAAGGCAACATTTTCAATGTTTGGCGTAAATGGGAACTGATCAACCGGAATCATGGTGCGGATCCGGTAGCCATACCTGCGCAGGATCTTTGTATCTCTGGCCTGTGTTTCCGGGTTGCAGGAGACATAGATAATCCTGTCTGGCTGCAGACTGCCCAGTGTGTGCAGGAAGTTTTCGGAAAGTCCTGCTCTGACCGGATCCAGAAAGACAACATCCGGTCTTTCTCCCAGATGGCGGATGAATTCTTCGGCATCCATCGCGATGAACTCGACATTGCTGATATGGTTGATCTTCGCATTTTTCTTTGCATCACGGATGGCCTGCGGATTGATCTCCACGCCCAGGACAAAAGATGCCTGTCTGGCAGCTAACAGTGAAATGGTTCCAATGCCGCAGCAGGCATCCAGTACTGTTTCATTCTTTTTCAGATCTGCCAGATCCAGAGCTGTCTGATACAGCACTGCTGTCATGACAGGATTGACCTGGAAAAA
The DNA here is from genome assembly GCF_033971865.1 of Grylomicrobium aquisgranense. Lineage (NCBI taxonomy): Bacteria > Bacillati > Bacillota > Erysipelotrichia > Erysipelotrichales > Erysipelotrichaceae > Grylomicrobium > Grylomicrobium aquisgranense. The sequence continues at coordinate 43,596 of NZ_JALBUR010000007.1, forward strand.
GGACTTTGAGGAGATGGAGAAGGTCAGGCCGTCAATGGTATCCGTGATGGATCCTGGGCCATAGATCACCTTCTCATTTGGTCCCAGCACCATGGAATCTGTACCATGGTTATAGTTGAGAATGACGGTCTTGATTTCCGGATGTGCTTTGCGCAGCAATGAGAGAAATGCCTTTTCTTTGGGCAGGAAGTGAGATCCGATGACAATGGTCAGCAGGACATCACCGCTTTGATGAGAAACTCTGAGATAGCCATAGCGCAGAACACCTGTGCCGGCATCTTCATCATAGGGTTCAATGTGCAGCTGATCAGCAATCCCGCACAGATCACGAATGATGGCATTTGCCCTGCTGTTTTGGATCAGGCAGACATCTGTATAAACAATCCTATGGCTGTGTTCCTGATACAGACCTGCTTTGACATGACCATTGCGGTCATAGCCAAAGGCACAATAAATCTTGCAGCGGTAATGGTAAGGATCCTCCATGCCCAGCACAGGTTCCACATTGACGCCAGGAAACAATTCCCGCACCCTATTTCTTTTCTGAATCAGCTGCTGGCTGTAAGGTACCGCAAGATAGCGGCATGCGCCGCACTTTTGATCGACTTTGCAGCGCTTCATCACAGCTCTACCTCCATCAAAGAATCTGCCACATGGTCACAGCCGCTTTCCAGCACACTTCTGGACTGATGACCCTGGGCAACCAGAACGACATCATTGATGCCGATTGCATTGGCACATTCCTGATCATGCAGCGTGTCACCAATGAAGCGGCAGTTTGTAGGATCAATCTTCTGTTTCTGCATAAACGCTTTAGCCATATCGATCTTGGAGCCGCCATAGAGATTATCCGTACCAAGCAGATAGGAAAAGTACTGATCAATGCCAAGCTCCTGGCACTGCTGTTTGAGATTGTCTTTCTGCGATGCGGAGAGAATGATATTCTCATACCCCTTCTGAATTGCTTCCTGAATCTTTGTAAGAAATCCCGGCATCAGACGGCAGGAAGAGAATCCTCTGGCATAGGCATCATTGAATTCCACGGAAACATCATCATAGGTTTCGTTCTCAAACGTATAACCCATCCTGTAGTAATAATTAATCACCGGAAAGCAGAACATGTCTTTGTATTCTTCCAGTGTGTAAGTGCGCATATGGCGCTCCTGCAGCATCTTTGTTTCAATCTGCCATGTCAGATGCACATCATCCAGAATGGTGCCGTTGAAGTCCCAGAACAGGATCGGCTTCATTGTGCATCACCCCGGTATTTGTCCATCATGGACGCAAACAGCTGTGCGGTGCTTGGCGGTGTATACGTAATGGCATTGGCACCTGCCTCCACGGTTGCAATGATCGTTTCCGACTTACTGCCGCCGCTGGCAATGATCGGGACATCCGGAAAATGCTCACGAATATGCCGGATCACTTCCGGTGTCTTTGGCCCACAGGCCACATTGAGAATCGATGCACCGGCCTCCAGGCGTTTCTGGATATCTGTATCCATACTGGTAACGGTGATCACAACCGGAATATCTACTGCTTTGGCAACCGCAGCCAGGTTCAGGTTTGTGATCGGACTGTTGAGGACAACGCCCATGGCACCACTGCTTTCCATATCCCTGGCCAGGCCGATGGTTCTGACACCATGCGTGGTACCGCCGCCTACCCCGCAGAAAACCGGAATGTAGGAATACTTGATGACGGAATCGCCAATGGCAGTCTGGGGTGTAAAAGGATACACCGCAAAGACGGCATCGGCATCACAGTTGCGGATAATCGCCACATCGGTTGTAAATACGAGTGTCTTGATTCTTCTGCCAAAGACGACAATACCGGAAGCTCTTCGGGCCTCTTCGGGAATACTGAGAATATTGTGCCGCAGCTTTGTTTCAATCACCGGGCGTGTTGTTGTTTTCTTTTCACTCATCCGATTAACTCCATCAGTTCTTCTGCAGACAGCGACGCAAGACTTGCCGTCTCACCATTCAGGATCGCATCTGCCAGATCTTTCTTTGTATTCTGCAGTTCCATGATACGCTCTTCAATTGTCCCCTGGGCAATCAGCTTATACACAGTCACGTTATGTTCCTGACCAATCCGGTGGGCACGATCTGTTGCCTGATTCTGGGCTGCCAGATTCCACCATGGATCATAGTGGATGACCACATCTGCCCCGGTCAGATTCAAACCTGTTCCGCCTGCTTTTAAGGAAATCAGGAAGACCGGCGTATCATCATTGTTAAAGCTGTGGCACAGACGCTGCCGTTCCAGCTTTGACGTTGCTCCAGTGATCAGATCATAGGCAATGTGTCTGCTCTGCAGCTCTTCCTCAATCAATGCAAGCATGCTTGTAAACTGCGAGAATACAAGCATCTTGTGGCCGCCATCCATCGCACTTTCAATGAGTTCCATGCATGTATCAAGCTTGGCAGAGCCCTTGGTATAATCCGTGGCAATCAGTCTTGGATCACAGCAGATCTCCCGCAGCTTTGTCAGCTCGGCAAGAATCTGCAGCTTGTTCTTGCTGTCACCATTCTGTAATGCCAGCAAAGAATGCTTCATATGCACCGTCTGGGCATCATATAATTTCTGCTGGTCCGCATCAAACTTTGCAAAGACCGTCTCTTCCATCTTATCCGGCAGATCCTTGAGCACATCTTTCTTCAGACGCCGCAGGATCAGCGGCGATACCATTCGGCGCAGATGCTGGGTCACTGCTTCATCCTTATTGCGGGCAATCGGTGTTTCAAAGCGTGACTTGAACGTATCATACGTAAACAGGAAGCCTGGCATCAGATAATCAAAGATACTCCAGAGCTCTGACAGCCGGTTTTCAATCGGTGTGCCAGTCAAAGCAAAGCGGTGGTCACTCGGGATGATCTTGACACTCTTGGCAGCTGCAGAGCCAGGATTCTTGATATTCTGCGCCTCATCAATCACTTCCACATCAAAACTGTACTGCTGGTAGCTCTTGATATCGTGCTTGAGCAGATCATAGCTTGTCACAAACACATCTGCCTTCTGGTTCAGCAGCTGGTTTCTTGTTTTTGCGGTACCAACTACCGGAAGCACCTTCATTTGCGGTGCAAAACGCCTGAACTCTTCCACCCAGTTATAGACAACAGATGCCGGTGTGATCACCAGGGAAGGCTTTTGGATCCCTTCTTCCCTGCGTGACAGCAGTAAGGCAATGGTTTCCAGTGTTTTGCCAAGGCCCATGTCATCGGCCAGAATGCCGCCAAATCCGCATGTCAAAAGGGTATGCATCCACTCGGTGCCATAGATCTGATAGGAGCGCATCGTATCCTGCAGACTGGATGGCACTTCATAGTCAGAATTACGCACATTTTCAAAGTTGCGGATCAGATTGCGGAATGTGCGGTCACGGTCTGCCGCGACGCTGTCATGTTCCTCCAGAAGCTTATTGATATACAGGGCACGGTACAGCGGCAGCTGCATCTTGCCATTGGTGAATTCATCCAGTGAGATGTTCATCGTATCAAACAAGGCAGACAGCACATCCAGAGAATCATTCTGGTCCAGTTCAATGAAATCACCATTGCTTAGCCGGTGATACTTTTTCTTCTGCTTATAGCTGTCCAGCAGAGCCAGCAGATCTTCCTCACTCATGTCATGGGTGGCAATGGAAAGATCCAGCAGGTTGTTTTCGGTGCGAACACCGATGGAGACAACTGGTGTTCTGCGGATGCGCAGTTTGTCAAAGGCATCTGTTACATGTACTTCACCAAGCATCATCAGTGCCTTGATGCCTTCACTGAGAATGCTGTAGACCGTATCATCATCCGCATCAGCCGTAAACTGATGATGATCTCTGTCATAATCAGGATAATACAGCTGTACGGTATCCAGGATCTCACGCTCATACGTATGATCACGCAGCGGTGAGTTTTCATAATCATTCCAATGATCATCGATGATCCGATAGCTGACATCCCCAAAGGATACCTGCGCTGACAGGGTCAGCACATCATCATGGCGGTCCAGATAGAAATCATAGGTACCTTCCTGCGGGACAATCTCTGCCACTTTGTCATCTTCCTGGATATCAAAATAGCCGGACTGCTGCAGAATCGGCAGGATGTGATAATAGAATTCGGAAAGACGGCGCATGCCGATGCGGACCGAATCCGCGCCATTGCTGCCAAGTCCCATCGTATCCAGCATTTCTGCTTCTTTTTCCGGCAGACGGTATAGTGTGGAGCCGCTGATCGCATAATAATAGCATGAGCCATGGAAGACCTCGCTTCTTGGCAGATACAGCTGCACGGACTGGACATTGCGGTCGGCATCAATATCTGTCTCAATGGATAGTTTCAGCTTTGCCTGGCCGTCCTTCAGCTGCAATGAGCTGGCAGAACTGCCGTTTTTCCGCTTGTCCGCAAATTCAATAACATCCCCTTCTGCTGTATCAAAAAAGACATCCAGCGTATGATCAGACAGCTCCATTCTGTTTTTGATGCCTGGAAACGCCGGCCGTGAATATGTATAGGCATCATAGTAACGCCGTGTAAAACGGGCAAATTCTGCCCTGGATTCCTGGATCTGGGTACGCATGAAATTGAAATACTTCTCATCTTCGCTGACAAAATCCTGCATGCCGAAATTGACTTCATTGTTCTTGCCCAGTTTGACCGTCTCGCCGCTGTCTTTCTGATCCAGCAGTGCCGACATATCCTTGACAAGATACAGTTTGCCCGTACCGATCTTCATGCCAAGTTCCAGCTTGCCATCTTCTGTGACAGTCAGTCTTGGCTTAAGCTGGATCACATTGTTCTTTGTACCGATTTCCTTGAGGCGGCGTGATGTACGCTTCTCGGCAAAGGCAGTCAGAAACTGATCAGCACCATAGTCGGTCGCATCGCCAAGATTGAAATGCTGGATCGTTTCCTCCGCCAGTAACAGCAGGGCAAGCTGATGGGCGCATAGACGGCTGGCATATGTTGGATAAATGTAATCCTCATCACATGTACCACCTACATAATGATCATGCGTCACAACGACCTGAACTTTTCTGGGATAATCATCAGTACCGATGTGGCCGTCAATGATCAGCGACTGCTCACTGCTGTCACACAGGCCATAATGACTCCAGTAGGAAGTTTGAACACCGTCAAAAATGACCGTCTTATCCATGACCAGGATGCGGGCCTGACGGACCATCTCGGATGGAAACCGAACATCTTTGAAAATACGTGCAAGATCAAAGTAGCACCTGGCATCCTTTCTGGCATCAAACAGAGGTTTATGCACATCAATCTGCTTATGTAACTGGGCATCGCGGGCATACAGCAGCGCTGCCATATGGGCACAGCGCATCCCCATTGCGGCATTGCGGCAGGAGCAGGACGCATGAAAACCCTCACTCAAATTGACAGAGGTCATATAGACCCTGCCGGATTCTTTGACTCTGCCGGTCACAAGATCTCCCGTCGCATTGCAGCTGATGACAGACTTTGCTTTCCATAAAGCAAGGCCCTTATGCAGACTGCGCTCATTAAAATATGTCTTCCAGTCCATTGTCACACCTCATTGTCCCATTATATCTGTCAAAACATCATTCGAAAACAAATGATTCCCTAGGAAACAAAAAAGCACAGGTCAAGCCTGTACTTTCTCTCTTACAAAATGGAAATGCGTATCATCAGATCTGACATCATCAAAGTGATAGTGCATATGGTCATACTGCTTCACCTGATCCACATCATGGATCTGCTTTTCCGCCAGCCATGCGGTCATGTCCCCTCTTGCCATCTTGGCATAGACGCCTTTGATGGCATAGCGGCCATTCTCTTTCTCTTCAAAGAAGACATTCACAAACCTGTCATCCTTTGTGCAGTATGGTTCAATGGCTTTGCTGTATTCTTTTGAAGCGAGATTCAGGATCACTCTGTCATCATCCAGGCAGTTCTGATACAGACTGTCTTTCCAGAATGCATATAGGTCTTTTGACTGGCCGACTGCCAGCGGTGATTTCATCTCCAGCCGGTATGGCACAACGCCATCCATCGGTTTCAAAATGCCATAATACCCGGAGAGGATGCGCACATGGTCCTGTACCCAGGCAAACTGTTCATCCGTGAAGGCAGATGGTCCAAGGTACTGGTAGGCAATGCCCGCAAAACTCAGGATCGCAGGTGTTGGCTCCCGGTCTTTGGGGCCTTCCAGATATGCTCTTTGATACTTCTGGACCGCCTTGTCAGAGCACAGCCAGACTTCTGCCAGCTGGGCAGGTGTCTGTTGATGCAGCGCTGCATCAATCTCTTTCGACTTGTCAAGAAAGATGGGTGCAGACAAGGGTACCATGCCGTCATCCTTGACCATACGCATAGCTGGTGAAAGAATGACGATCAAGCAAGTGCCTCCAGCATCTGTGATGGATTCTCAGCAGGCTTGACATTGCCCATGGCTTTGATGATCATGCCGTTTTCATCAATGAGATAGGTGCTGCGCACAATGCCCATATATGTACGGCCGTAGTTCTTCTTTTCCTTCCAGACATCATAGGCTTCAATGACGGTATGATCCGGATCAGAAAGCAGTGTGAACGGCAGATGATACTTCTCTGCAAAGTTCTTGTGTGATTTCACGCTGTCCTTACTGATGCCAAGCACAATGGCACCCTTTTCTGTGATCTGAGGATAGAGATCGCCAAAACTGCAGGCTTCTTTTGTGCAGCCAGGTGTGTTGTCCTTGGGATAGAAGTACAGAATGACTTTTTTACCAGCATATTCATGCAGGGAATGCGTTTCTCCATTTTGATCCATGAGTGTGAAGTCCGGTGCTTTTGTACCAATTGCAAGCATAGTTATTCTCCTTATGTTGTCATCATGATAGCAGAGTCAAACAGCTGCTGAAAGCCGGATGCCCGATGCTATTCCAGATACATTTCCATACGTTTGCTTGGCTGCCAGCCTTCATGCACGAAGAACGAAGCACATGCCTGGCTGATGGCAGGAACATACAGCAGGCATGGCTTATCTGCTTCCCTGGCAAGCTGCTTTATCTTGCTGACAAGCAGATGACCGACACCGTTTCTGCGCTGGTCTTTCATGACATACAGATCATGCAGCACAATGGCATCCACTGTATTCTCACAGATGGCAATGCCAATCAGGCGGCCATGGTCACTGACCGCATACACCATTTCTCCTGCAGAAAGGATATGGTAAAGATCTTCTTCGGCTGCCTGCAGATCAGAAGGCAGACGCAGTACTTCATGACGGTAATCATCATAGACAACCAGTGCATTCTGCAGGTTCTTTTCCTGCAGGGTGACAACATGAAACGGGACAGAAGGCACCGGCTCTTCTTCCTCTTCTTCCACAGGCTGCAAAAAATCCTCCTGCAGGAAATCAGAGACATCATCGGCTTCTTCATCTTCATCACTGTCACGATCCAGACGGTACACAATGCCATGGGCTTCACACCAGTCAATGGCAAGATCTCTGTGGCAGGCATCCTGAAAATCATACCAGTCATTCAGGATATGAAACTTTGTGCAGGCTGCCTTGAAGCGTCGGAATGCCCCCTGGCCGGTAATAGCGTTGTACAGCCAGTCTTTCTCATCCTCATCATCCAGTCCGGCAATAAACCGTTTCATATTGAGATAGTCATTGCGGTCATATTTGTCCGGCAGACGGATGAAGCGTTCCATTTCCCGCTCATCCGGACTGTCCCACACAATTTGTCCATTGGCAGGATCATACCAGGCAGAATCCTCATCCTGCATCTGTTCAATCGCATCAATCACATCATTTAATCTGACTTCCATTACGATTCACTTCCTTTTTACTTCGTATGTGCTTCCATGTATTTCCCATCCGGCACAATCTCAATCCAATAGCCATCCGGATCTTCCAGGAAATAGATGCCCATGGCTTCATTCTCAAAGCAGATCCAGTTGTGGCTCCTGTGATATGCATGGGCTTTTTCAAAGTCTGATGCGGTCATTGCCAGATGGAATTCCTGTTCACCAAGATCATATTTCTGGGGATGGTTCTTCATCCAGGTCAGCTCCAGGCGGAACCCGGTATGGCCATCACCGAGAAAAACGATCGTAAAGTCTTCGTTTTCCGTTCTTGAGATTTCCTGCAGTCCTAAGGCATCATGATAAAACTGCAGGCTTTTCTCAAGATCAGAGACATTGAAATTAAAGTGGTTAAATGTAAACATTGCGTACTCCTTTCATGACGGGATCTGTTTTGATCCGCTGCATAACTTCCTGTTTTGATGCATTCCAGTGCATTGGATAAATCCGATCTGCGCTGCAGTATTCCAGAAAATCACGGATGCCAAAGCCTGGCTGCTTGATGCGCAGATCATACGGAATCATCGCACACACAAAGTGCTTTCCTTTGATGCGGGACAATTCTTTGTGATAGAAATCCGCACTCCGCTGATCCTCGGCGTCGCCATCCCACCACCAGTTGTTCAAGTCACCGGCATGATAGATACTACCCTGTTTTGTATCAATCACAAAGGCGCAGCCCAGATCATTAGATGCTAAAGATGTGATGTGCATCCCATCAAGTTCGATGCTTTGATGGGCGGCGATATGAATCACATCTTCACGCTGTGCTTGTTTCTCCTGTATTTCATCTGAAAGAATAAACTTTTTCGCAGGCAGAGAAAAGATTCTGGGATTGTAGTGATCACTGTGGCTGTGGCTGACAAAGACGTACAGCGGTTTGCCAGAATCAAGAGATGGCAGTGTGCCCATGGCCCAGTCAAACAGCAGATTACAGTCCTGCGTTTCGACCAGGAAAGCACTGTGTACAATTGGTGTTATGATCATCCATATCACTTCTTTTCTGTGATCAGGATCGCATCCAGTGGTTTGCCTTTAGCAAGCTCATCCACCAGTTTATCCAGCTGGCGGATATGCCGGTACAGAGGATCCTGAATTTCTTCTACTTTGATGCCGCAGATGCGACCATGAATGCTTTCCGCATTTTTGTTATAGCACGGTGCCTGCAGAAAGAAAGTTTGGTAATCGGGATCATGATCCAGCATTGTGTGCAGACCTGTTTCATCATAGCCAAGCAGCCAGCAGATCACAGCATCCACTTCTGCTTTCGTTCTGCCTTTGCGCAGCGCCTTGTTAACAAGCGCAGGATAGATCTTTGACAGCTTCATTGTATACAGCTTTTCCTGTGGACTCATCTTGCTTTCTCCTTTTGAAAATAGGAACGGTAATGATCCAGCGGCAATACGGCACCTGCAGTTTCACAGACTTCTTTTGCAGTCAGATTGGCAATGCATACAGCATCTTTCAGATCCATCCCCATGCAAAGAGCTGTCATCCATGCAGAGCAATGGGCATCCCCTGCTCCAATTGTATCCACAACAGCAGCCTTGTTTGTGCCTGCATGCACTGCCTGTCCTGTCTGATCGATATAGTACGTTCCTTTTTCACCCATAGTAACAATCACTGCCTGATGGCTCATCTGCCATACATGTATGGCTGCTTCGGCAACAGATAACCCTTGACACCCAGGAAAGGAAACGATCTCATGTTCATTGCAGTGAACCATCGCATGCATGGCAAGCAGGGCTTCCGTTCTTTCCTGTGCAATCGAGGCAATGCGCGGTCCTGGCGCATAGATGACATTCCAGATATCAGCTTTCTGCAGCCAGTGGATGATCCTGTCTCCGTCCTTTTCTTCCAACTGCAGGCCGGAAACATAGACATAATCGTAGTGTTTCTGTTTGATGGCAGAGGGATCAAAGCCGTATTCCACTCCATGCAGTGACAGAAAGGTGCGCTCACCGCTTTGTTCTACAAGACAGTAGGTGCAGCCGTTTTCCCCTTCTGCTTTATAGGGACCGTGCATGCCAAGATCCTTCAGTTTGTTTTTGACAAAACTGCTGTAGATGCCGCTTGTGCCAACCGGCGAAAGTAAGGTGACATTGATGCCGTTGGCAAAGGCACACATGGCAGCATTATAGCCGCAGCCGCCCATGGCAATATCTTGTGCCTGCAGGTTGATGTCCTCACCGGTAATGGGCAGATGGTCCAGCCGCAGCATGACATCTGCGCAGGCAGCACCAATGACAAGCAGATTTTTCATATGTGTCATCCTTTCGATTTACTGTCTATATTGTAGCAGAAAACAAAAACAGCCTCTGCATTGCAGAAGCTGTCATGTTGGAACGTGTGATTACTCACCCTTTTCCAGAGCAAGTGTTCTGGTTGTCAGATCGCAGACATCAGAAGGTCCGTAGTACTGAATCGCACCCGGATACAGGTAGTCTGTCTCAACAGCCCACTTTGCTCTGTGAGCAGCGAAGTACTGGAACGGCTTGCCATCCAGATCCACAAGAGCCTTGCGGATAACCGGCTTGTCTTCGCCGTTTCTTCTCTCCATGTTCATCATCTTGGTGATCGGCATACCACCGGCAACCCACTGATCAGCCGGCTTGGAGAGGTTGGAAATCTTGGACAGATATCCTGTGTATCCATACTGAATCAGCATGCAGGCATTGTAGCCCAGGCTGTAGCAGTAGTCAGCGTCAAAGTTGGACGGGAATGCGCATCTGCCTTCATAGCCGAAGAAATGATGCTGCGCAGAGAACTTGCCATTGTATTCACCCTTGGCACGTCTTTCTTCCAGCTTCTTGGCAACCATCTGGGAGAACAGCTTCTCAGACTCAATCAGGGAAACCTGTACATTGCCGTGCGGATCTCTTTCCAGGAAGAGCTGCTGCTGGATGTTTTCCGGCAGAATGTCGAAGACATTCCAGGAAGCTTCTGTCAGGCCCTTCTTGATATAAGCCTTCTTGTCTTCCCAGGTCGGCAGTGCATTGAACTCAGCTGTCTTTTCACCAGCCAGGAGTTCATTGATCTCAGAGATCAGGGTGCCGAATTCCGGAACGAATTCGACGATGCCTTCCGGTACAATCACAACACCGAAGTTGCCTTCTGTCTTGGATCTTGCCACAACAGAATCAGCAATCTGGTCAGCAATCTGGGACAGGGACATCTTCTTGGCAGCGACTTCCTCACCGATCAGGCAGATGTTCGGCTGTGTTTCCAGAGCGCACTCCAGAGCAACATGGGAAGCAGAACGGCCCATGACCTTGATGAAGTGCCAGTACTTCTTGGCAGAGTTGGCATCTCTTTCGATGTTGCCGATCAGCTCAGAATATGTCTTGGTAGCTGTATCGAAACCGAAAGAGCACTCGATGTCATCGTTCTTCAGGTCGCCATCGATGGTCTTCGGGCAGCCGATGACCTGTACGCCGCTCTTGTGTGCTGCAAAGTATTCAGCCAGCACAGCTGCGTTTGTGTTGGAATCATCACCGCCGATGATGACAACAGCTGTCAGGCCATGGCGCTTTGCCGTAGCCTCTGCTGCTGCGAACTGCTCCGGTGTTTCAATCTTTGTACGGCCGGATCCGATGATATCAAATCCGCCGGTGTTTCTGTAAGCATTGATGAAAGCATCATCAAGTTCAACAAACTTATCGTCTGTCAGTCCGGAAGGACCGCCCTTGAAGCCAAGCAGGACATTGTCCTTGTTGGCAGCCTTCAGGGCATCATACAGACCGCAGATGACATTGTGTCCGCCAGGTGCCTGGCCGCCGGACAGAATGACACCGACAACCTGCTTCTTTGCCGGGGCAGTATTCTGTCCCTTGACAAACGTAATCTCTCTCTTGCCATAGGTCAGTGGGAAAAGAGACTTGATCTTTTCCTGATCGGCAACACTCTGTGTCTCCTCACCTTCCTGAACACTGATATTGGCAATACCGCCTCTCAGCATTCCAGGCAGCTTCGGCTGATACTGAAGTCTTTCTTTCTGAAGTGGTGAAATTTCCATATTTACTTTTTCAGCTCCTTTACCGTTTCAATTATAGCCAGTAACCGGCATGGCCTCCACCTTTTTTGTATCAGAAAGATGGAAGGAATCGTAAGACAGGAAAGAAAAAGCAGATCACAGAAGCTATCTGTAATCTGCAGCATATGCGTATTGAAAATGTTAATCAGTTTTCATTCTATGCATCCAGCACACACCCGCCATTGGTTGCAATCACATTTTGATACCAGTAAAAGGAATCTTTCAGGTATCTCTTCATGGGTGGATGGGCTGGTTTTTCATCATCCTCAACGCGATCGACCGAGATAAAGCCATACCGTTTGGAAATAACCTTTCTGGGTTGATACACGATCAATGGCAGCCCAGGGACAATATCCAAAGATCTCTGCGCCCTCTTCCATGCCTACGGCCATCTGATAGATCGTATCCTGCAGATGCTCAATCTGGTAATCATCATGAACCGTTCATCACTGTTCAGTATATCCGGACGGCCATAGCCATTTTCCGTAATGATCAGCGGCAGATGATAGCGCTCACTCAGTCTTCTTGCAGTCACTCTGATGCAGTATCTTTCTCTTTCAGCGCGAAAAATCTTCTTTCTCAAGCGGCATATATTCGGTTACATAAAAAGCCCTTTGTTTCCAAAGAGCTTTTTGTAAAGAAGTTTTCGCTATGCTTCCTCATCGCCAAAGGCCATCAGATCCTGCAGCGGGATATGCCTGCGGATCCACCTGGAGACATTGACATCCCCGGCATAGACCTGATCAATCATCGAACCATTAAGAGTAAGTGCTGGCCGATCATCATAGCGTATCGTCAGTGTCCAGTTCCCTGTGTCGCAGGCACAAAGATCTGATGGATGTCTGCTGTATTCTGCAAGGTAAGCAAACAAAGTGCTGACACGATCTTCTGCAATCTTTGCATACTCCCTTTTTAACAGGATATGGCCGGATGACAGGGAAAAGCCGAATCTGCTCAGCCAGACTCTGCCGGAAGAGGAAACTGTCAGATGCTGCTCGATTTCCTGATTTTCCTGTGGCATGAGGAATGTGCTTTCCTCTGACTTGATCTGAATACTTTTGATCATCGTTTCTGGTCACCTGGCTTCGCTGACTCTTGCCAGCCACAAAGCGGCACTGGCATCGGATGGCATCCGCCAGTCGCCTCTTGGACTTAATGTCACTGAACCAACCTTTGGTCCATCTGGCAGGCAGCTGCGCTTGAACTGCTGCTGGAAGAAGCGCTTATAGAAGCGCTTGGCTGCGGTTTGAATCGCCGAAAGATCCAGTTCAGGATACGCACACATGGCAAAGGCAATCAACTTCTGGGGGTCCATGCCATAGCGCAGTGTATAGAACAGGAAGAAATCATTCAGATCATATTTGCCGATCTTTTCTTCTGTCTTCTGGGCAATCTTTCCGTTATCACTTGGTGTTAATTCCGGTGTGATCGGCGTATCGCAGATGCTGTAAAGCACATCAGCCAGTTCCTTGTTTCCGCACGTATCTGCATAGCTTCTGCAGATATACTGCACCAGTGTCTTAGGCACCGAAGTATTGACAGCATACATGGACATGTGATCGCCATTGTACGTGCACCATCCTAAGGCAAGCTCAGACAGATCACCGGTGCCTACCACAAGTCCGTTTTCCATGTTGGCCGCATCCATCAGGATATAGGTGCGCATGCGTGCCTGGGCATTTTCATAGGCCGTATCGCCATTACCCTGATATTGCAGAGAATGGCCGATATCCTTGAGATGGCTTTTGACACCGGCATTGATGGCAACTTCCCTGCTTTCATCTGCCAGCAGCTTCATCAGTGCTCTGGCATTGTTGTAAGTATGTGAGGTCGTATTGCCATGATTGGGCAGTGTGTAGGCAATGATATGAATGTCGGGGCACTTCTTCTTTGCCTCATGGCAGACAAGCAGTGCCAGCGTGGAATCCAGGCCGCCGGAAATACCGATGACAAGATTGTGAATGCCGGTATTTCTGACTCTTGTGGCCAGACCGGCTGCCTGAATGGCAAGAATCGATCTGCTTCTTTCGCCACGCTCCTTTGCATCTGAAGGTACAAAGGGACTGCGGCTGATGCCGTAGTGCTCCTTGTGCAATGCCTGGGCAAGTGCTGAAGAACTGATCTCTGCTTTCGCTGCCAACGGCTGTAAGGCAATCCTGACATGCCGGTATCCATCCTGCACAAAGCCAAATGTATTCTGATGCCTTCTGTTATAGGCTGTTTCATCCAGATCAATCACCGCTGTATTGATATTAGGCCTGGCCTGATCAAACTGTTCAGAGAGCAGTCTGCCATTTTCCACAATCAGACAATGACCGGAAAACACAAGATCCGTGCTGGATTCATCATTGCCGCTGGAGGCATAGGCATAGGTGCAATAGCAGGCAGCACTCTGCTGTGCGATCATCTGTCTGCGGTAATCTGCCTTCCCAATGATTTCATCCGATGCGGAAAGATTCAAAATGACATTGGCACCAGCCAGCACGGCGTGCGTGGATGGCTTGTCTGCCACCCAGAGATCCTCGCAGATCTCCATGCCGATGATGGCACCGGTATCATCATCTTCCCCCAGCACATCCCAGCCAAAAGGAATCTCCTGTCCATCGATCGTGATCACTGCATTCCGGATGTCTCTGCCAGAGGCAAACCAGCGGGATTCATAGAATTCGCTGTAGGTAGGAATATTGATCTTGGGGATGACGGCCTTGATTTCTCCATCCGCGCAAAGAGCAGCGCAGTTATACAGACAATTTCCAAAGGAGATGGGCAGTCCGACTGCAGCGGCACTGTGATCTCTGGTGCTTTTTGCAATCTGGCACAATCCTTCTTTTGCCTGCTGCAGAAGTGCATCAGAGCCAAACAGGTCCGCGCATGTGTACCCGGTAATGCAAAGCTCCGGGAACACGAGCAGACTGCAGTCAGATGCCTGGATCATTGCACAGATTTCTTCGGTATTGGCTTTGACATTGCCAACGCTGAGTTTCGGCACACATGTGCCAATTTTGATCATGTGATTCTGTATCATAAATAGTTCCTCAATCCATGCAGTTCTTCCGGCAGGATTCTGGTCAATTCATCTGCCTCATCATAGTGGCTGCCCGGTTCCTGCAGAATCAGAAACAGCTGGCGGGCTTTGGTGCTGGAAATATCCTTATACGCAGTATCCACCGTCACCACCTGAATGCCATCAGCCAGGGAAGAAAGATACGGATCGTTTTGAATCAGATTTCTGGCATCATCATGACTGCGTGACATGCACACAATGCCAAACTGATGCACAATCTCCGGTACATGTTTCCAGCCGGTCTGCAGTTCTTTCAGCTTGTCAGAGCCCATTAACAGATGGGCATGGTATCCCCGCTGGTCAAGTGAACAAAGCGTATCGTAAGTGCGGGGCTGATGGTCACAGGAAAGCTCCTCATCATCCACCATCATCCATGATCTGTTCTTTGCAATGGCGTGCAGCATATCCAGCCGCTGTTTGTTGGAAAAGGAAAAGCTTTTCTTCTGGACCGTGCGGACATAGCTGTCCTGGCTTGGCACAAAGATCACTTTTTCCAGATGGCACTTGTCCATTGCCTCCCTGGCAAGGTTGATGTGGGCGATGGTTGGCGGGTTAAAGGCGCCAAAGAATGCCAGCACTTCCATCAAAGTTCACCGCCGTGCAGCTTCTCATACATGTCAGATCTTACCTTGGCAACTTTCAGGGTCAGATCGACATAATGCTTATGCGGCATCTCAGGACGCAGCTCGGATTCCCAGACTCTGTTTTCCAGCTGCTCACGGATATAGCTCTTCTTCTGGGCAATGGTCGGCAGATCAATCGCCAGTTCACCATTGATGATATGCGGTACCAGAATTCTCTCGACATGGCATGGCGTAATAATCTTATGACGGTCAAGCTCATCCGGATCGAGGTTGATGACTTCCAGCGGCTTGCCTGCTTCAATCACCTCATCATCCATGGAGATGATATCGCACTGGCCCTTGCCCTCTTCATCAAATACACGCCAAGCCATCAGCTTGCCCGGGATAATGGCTTTGGAGGCAGAATCAGAGCACTTCATCTTAGGTGTATAGGTGCCATCTGCATTCTTGACAGCTACCAGCTTGTAGACACCGCCAAAGACCGGATCGGTGGATGATGTAATCAGATTTTCACCGACGCCATAGGAATCAAAGTGGGCATCTTCATACAGTTCCATATCGCTCATCTTCTTCTCATCCAGGGCATTGGAGGCAACCAGCTTGATGTATGGTTTGCCAGCCTTGTCCAGGGCCTTGCGCAGCTTCTTGTAGCCGCGGGCCAGGTCACCGGAGTCAATACGGGCACTCTTGACGCGCTTGTTAGGGTCATTTGGATATTTGCGGATCATCTCATCATCAATCTTGATCAGGTTCGGCAGGCCGGATTCAAAGATGGAATATGTATCCAGCAGCAGTGAAACATTCTCCGGGTATGTTTCGGCATATGCCTTGAATGCCTCATACTCAGATGGATAGAACTCGATGAAGGAATGGGCAATGGTACCTACAGCTTTGACATCCGGTCCATACTTCATCTCCGCGAGGCAGTTGGCTGTACCGACACAGCCGCCCAGAATGGCAGCATAGGCACCATCATTGCCGGCACTTTCACCCTGGGCACGTCTGGTACCGAATTCCATGACATTGCGGGATCTGTGCAGGTTGAGACCCGTGATTCTGGTTGCCTTGGTGGCAATCAGAGAGTGGAAGTTCATTGTCTGCAGCAGGTATGTTTCAATCAGGATGGCACCGGCCATGTCGCACTCGATGCGGACCATCGGCACCTGCGGATAGGCAACCGTGCCTTCCCGCAGCATATATACGCTGCCCTTCCAGCGGTATGTGCGCAGGTATTCACAGAATTCCTCACTCATACCCTTGGTGCGCAGCCACGTGATATCTTTTTCGGTAAAGTGATAGTTCAGCAGGAACTTGACAAGCTTATCCTGGCCGCAGCTGATCGAATAGCCAAGGTTATCCGGATTCTCCCGGAAGAACATGTCAAAGACCATGACGGTGTCCTTGAAGCCATGCAGGTACAGGCAGTTTGCCATCGTAAATTCATAAAAGTCAGTTACCATTGCCGGATTGTCATAATCTTCATCCGGTACATACGGTTCAACATGAATGCTCATTTCTCTTCTCCCTCATTGATCATCTGAATCTGACAGGATGCCATCGCATCCAGTGCACTTCTCTTCTTTTCAGGTGTCACCCCTGCAGTTGCATCAACCAGCACATACACCTCTTTCTGATACAGTGCTGTCTTGATCAGCATTGCATTGCTTAATACGCAGATATCTGTACACAGTCCGCACAGCGTTACATCTTCCGGCTGCTCTTTGGATAACAGCTCCATCAGTGTCAGGCTGCCAAAGGTCGGCTTTTCAATCACCTTTGCATGGCGTTTGTCCAGTGCTTCCTTTACTTCTTTGACAAGCTGCCAGCCATCGGTTTCCTTGATGCAGTGGGCAACCGGCAGATACTTTCCTTCCTGGCTGTGCAGGTAATTTTCATCATGGGTATCCAGCGTCGCAATCACAGTATCATACTTTGGATCGTTGATCGCTTTGACAACGGAAGGCACAATCTGCCGGGCCTCTTTGGTGCCAAGTGATCCATCCACGAAATCCTTCTGCATGTCGATCACAACAAGTACATGCTTCATAAGTTCTCCTTCAGGTAGGTGTACATGGGATTGAATGTATACAGCTCACACATTCTTCCATTCACCTTCTTTTTGCGGCCGGTGTCATTCAGCATCTTCCGGATATCCCGCCGGAAATTGCCGGTATCGGTCTTTTTGCCAATCATGGCTTCATAGGTTGTCTGCATTTCACGCAATGTGCATTCCTGCGGCAATAGATTAAACATGATGCCAGTCGAGGCAGCTCTGTGCTGCACCTGGTCCATTGCCATATTAATGACTTTGATATGGTCAAAGGCAAGTGCGCTGTTGGACTGTCCCAGCTTCCGGGAACGTGTTTCCACATAGTTGTGCATCGCCTTGTCCTTGATCTCATAGCGCATCACAATCTGACGGTCTTCCTGGGACAATGTCAGAATACTGGTGCGGCCGCCATCAGACAGATCCTGGATAGTCTTACTGATATCAAACCAGGCCATCTGTTCACTGTTATCCTCAGGACTGTTTTTTCTGAGATTTTCCTGCGGCGTCAAAGACAGATAGGCCGTTGTCATGATGCGCTGATCATGGCCATGCCTGGATGCATTGCCCAGTGTATACAGCTGGCGGAAATATGCATATCTGGAAATATGCGTCTGTGCCCGCAGCGCGCGCACCACAGCATCATCCATGTCTTCATCCATCGCGACTCTGCCTTCCGGCAGTGCCCAATCACCTTTGCAGGGGTCTTTCGTCCTTCTGACAAGCAGAATCTTCAGACTGCCCTGGGCAACGGTCATCAGGATCATTGCCACATTGATAGCAGGCACATAGTCAGATGCACATTGTGTCTGACCAAGTTTTTCCACAATACCTCCTTGTAGTCATTTTGACTATTCCATCGTATCCATTGCACATACGGTTGTCAATGTTTGCATACGTAAAAAACAAGTAAGCATCACTGCTTACTTGCGCTTCATACGGGTATATTTTCTGGCCAGATTGACCTGCAGGAACTTTTTGACCTGCTCTTTATTAGCAGGATCATAGTCAATTTCAATCGTACTGTACTTATCGGGCTTCTTTGGATTCGTGGATTCGATCGTATAATAGACTTCATAGCGCTTCTTGGTATCTTCATAGTCCCAGGCCCGCACCAGCTGCCATGGAATGAGCTTGCCATTGTGCACCAGGCCATTTTCGCCCATGCCATCACGGACAACCATATAGCCTGAGCATGCCAGCACCATGGCGAAGACACGCAGATAATCAAGTATTGTATTATTGGTTGAAAACAGAGATACCAGTGCGAGAATCTCGATCATACCAAAGCCGATCCGGATGCCATTCCACATTTTGTCCTGAACAATCACCTGTTTCCGGATCCTGGAATAGCGGACCAGCATGGCAATGCCAAGACCGCCGAAACCGACAATGAAAATAATGTTTAATACGTTTCCCATAAAAGACTCCTTTAATACGTGGAACATTATACCATTTCATGCTTGTCTTACGCACTGTCCCATACTAAAATCTCATCCATGAATCAAATACGTCTTGTCGCACTGGATCTTGACGGTACCCTGCTGTCTTTATCCGGTCATATATCCAAGCAAGGAAAAGAAGTACTGGGCAGACTTCATGATCAGGGCACTGCCATCATGATCTGCTCAGGACGGCCATTATATTCGATACAGCGCATCATGGAAGGCATCCCGTTTGACTATGCCGGCTGTCTCAATGGTCAGATCACCTGCACATCAGACGGCACCATCCTGCAGCAGCTGCCTGATCTTGACCATCAGGAAACATCCCATCTGTTTGCCTTGATGAAGCACTATCCGATGGTATGTTCTTTCTCAAAGGGCGAAGAATTCCTGCACACATGTCCAACCTGGTTTCTGCCGTTTGGCAGGCTGTATCAGGGACTTTACTGGCTGTATCACAAGATCACGCACAAGCCGCACTATCCCCATCATCTGCAGCGGTTGAAAGACATTGCCCCGGACCATATCAACAAGCTCTGCTTTGCGTCTTTTCCATGGATTCTCAAAGCCTTTGCCAGACATCTGGATCCCAAAACCTATGCAATCTATTTTGTCAATGCGACCTGGCTGGAAATCCAGCCAAATGGTGTTTCCAAGGGA
Organism: Grylomicrobium aquisgranense; assembly: GCF_033971865.1. NCBI lineage: Bacteria > Bacillati > Bacillota > Erysipelotrichia > Erysipelotrichales > Erysipelotrichaceae > Grylomicrobium > Grylomicrobium aquisgranense. Next base: position 63,257 of record NZ_JALBUR010000007.1, read on the forward strand.
GCGGCTATTACAGCAGTGCAGAAATACATGCACATATCCAAAGAAGCGATTGTGGCAATCGGTGATGGTGAAAATGATATTGGGATGCTGCAGGAGGCCGGGATTGGAGTTGCTATGGGCAATGCCATGCCAAAAGTAAAACAGCAGGCGGATCAGCTTGCCCCCAGCTGCCATGAAGATGGCGCGGTGGTATGGCTGAAGGAAAACCTGCTGTAAGAATCAGATGTCAAGATCCAGCGTGATCCGGAACGTATAGTCCGGAAATGCATTCTCGACATCTTTTTTCATGTGTTCGTACAATGCCTGTCGGTCAGGTACATTCCAGTTGAGAATCATATCGAAGCTGCAGTACTTCTTTTGCTCATCGACATAGAAGCCATGCATCTGCATGAAGCCTTCATGATCAGAAAGAATCTGCTGCACCTGCTGTCTCATCTTGGCAGCCGCATCATCCTTGGTATTGCATGAATAGATGCCGACGCCTACCAGCAATACGCCGAATTTCTGATACACGGCATCGGTAATCTTTCTGGTCAGGCTGTCAATCTGTTCCGCATTCATCGTATCCGGAATGGAAATGTGAATGGATCCAACAAAGTGGGATGGACCATAGTTATGCAGAATCAGATCATGCGCACCATGAATGGCCGGATCCAGTGTTCTGACATACTGCTTGATGGCATGTGCCATGTTCTTGTCGATGCTCATGCCAAGGATGTCATCCAGTGTTCCCTGCAGCATCTCCAGACCGCTCTTGATGATCAAGATGGCAATGGCGGCACCAACCCATGCTTCAATGGCGATATGGGTGGTGACATACAGCAGTGCACTGATCAAAACAGACAGAGATACAAGGGCATCAAAGGATGCATCGGATCCCGAAGCGACAAGCGCTGCGCTGTCCGCCTTTTTCCCCTGCGCGCTGACATAGCGGCCCAGCAGGAATTTGACAATGACGGCGGCACCGATGATGATCAGTGAGACAAGTGAATAATCCACGGCATCTGGATGAATGATCTTCTTGATGGATTCGATCAGTGAGGTAATGCCGGCATACAGTACCAGGGCAGATACAATGAGTGCAGAAAGATATTCTACACGTCCATATCCCATGGGATGCTTCGCATCTGGTTTTTTGGCGGCCAGCCGGATGCCGATGATGGTGATAATGGAACTCAGGGCATCCGAAAGGTTATTGATGGCATCCAGGATGACAGCAATGGATCCTGACACAAAGCCAACGGCCATCTTGAAGCCAACCAGGAACAGATTGGCAATGATGCCGGTCAATGAAGTATGGATGATGACTTTTTCTCTTGTTTTTTCATCTGACATAAACGTTTCCCCTTTCCCTTTTCATCTCCCCATTCTAGCGCATTTCTGGTTTCAAGCAAACAAAAAGGACTGCATGCATTCATGCAATCCCTTCATTTTGTCAATGAACCGAAACCAGATACTTGCTGTCGTCTGCATCGACCTTGATGGTCTTGCCGGCAATATCCGGATTGGCCAGGACGACCTTTGCGACTTCCGTCTCAATTTCACGCTGGATATGACGGCGCATCGGACGGGCACCAAACTGTGGATCGACACCACAGGCAACGATTCTGTCCTTTGCCTTGTCGGTTACTTCCAGGTGAATGTCCTTCTGGGCAAGACGAGTGGCGAGAATGCCAAGGAACTTGTCGGCAATCTGCTTCTGCACGTCCTTGCCGAGGGCATTGAAGACGATGATCTCATCAATACGGTTGATCAGTTCCGGCTTAAAGAACTTGTGAACCGCATTGAGATAATGTTCCTTGCGTGCCTCTGGATCTGATTCAAATGCATACTCAGCACCAAGGTTGGAAGTCATGATGATGATCGTGTTCTTGAAGTCCACAACCACCCCCTTGGAATCGGTCAGTCTGCCTTCATCCAGAATCTGCAGCAGGATGTTGAATACATCCGGATGTGCCTTTTCAATCTCATCCAGCAATACAATGCTGTAAGGATTGCGGCGCACTGCCTCGGTCAGCTGGCCGCCTTCATCATAGCCGACATATCCCGGAGGCGCACCGATTAATCTGGATACACTGAATTTCTCCATGTATTCGGACATATCGATACGGACAATCTTGCTTTCATCATCAAACAGCTGCTCGGCAAGTGCCTTGGCAACCTCTGTCTTACCAACACCGGTAGGGCCAAGGAACAGGAAGGAACCAAGCGGTCTGTTTTCATCCTGAATGCCTGCCTTGGAACGCATGATGGCATCTGATACAAGGGTCAGAGCTTCATCCTGACCCATGACTCTTTTACGCAAAGCATCCGGCAGATGCAGGATCTTCTCGCGCTCGGTAGACTGCAGCCGGGAAACATCGATGTGTGTCCAGCGGGAAACGATCTTGGCAATCATATTCTGATCGACAACCTGCTGCAGCATCTTGGAACCATCGTTCTTCTCGGCATCCGCAATCTTCTTCTGCAGAGAAGGAATTGTACCATACTGCAGCTTGGCAGCTGTATCATAGTCGGCATTGTTCTGTGCCTGCTCGAGATCCAGCTTTGCTCTTTCCAGCTGCTCCTTGGCATCCTTGACGGCATCCATCTGCTTCTTCTCAGACTTCCACTGGCTTGTGCCGGCTTCCATCTTCTCATTCAGATCGGCAAGTTCCTTGTCAATCTGGGCAAGACGCTCCTTTGCCTTCGGATCGGTTTCATTCTTCAAAGAAGTCTGTTCGATCTGCAGAGTCATGATCTTGCGGTGCAGCTCATCCAGTTCCACCGGCATGGAATCCATCTCCGTACGGATGCAGGCACATGCCTCATCCACCAGGTCAATAGCCTTATCCGGCAGGAAGCGATCCGTGATGTAGCGGTCAGAAAGCTTGGCCGCTGCAACCAGAGCCTCATCCTTGATCTGTACGCCGTGATAAGACTCAAAGCGGTCCTTCAGACCACGCAGAATCGCGATGGTATCCTCAACGGTAGGCTCAGATACCTGAATCTTCTGGAATCTTCTTTCCAGTGCCTTATCCTTTTCGATGTACTTGCGGTACTCATCATAGGTTGTGGCACCAATGCACTTCAGCTCGCCTCTTGCCAGCATCGGCTTTAACAGGTTGGCCGCATCCATGGAGCCTTCGGTCTTGCCGGCACCAACAAGGTTATGAATCTCATCGATGAACAGGATGATGTTGCCGTTAGCCTTCTGCACAGCCTTGAGAACGCCCTTGAGACGCTCCTCGAATTCGCCTCTGTACTTGGCACCGGCAATCAGGGCACCCATGTCCAGTTCAATCAGCTGCTTGTTGCGTAATCCCAGCGGGACATCGCCGCGCATGATCCGCCATGCAAGACCTTCTACAATCGCAGTCTTACCAACACCAGGCTCACCGATCAGAATCGGGTTGTTCTTGGTTTTGCGGGAAAGTATTTCAATGACCCGGCGGATTTCGTCATCTCTGCCAATGACAGGATCAATCTTGCCGTCACGGACATCCTGGACCAGGTCATGGCCGTATTTCTTCAAAGCATCCAGCTGTGCTTCATTTGATTTGTCATCCATCTTGACGCCTCCTCTGCGGTCCTCTTCGGCTTTCTCGATCTGTGAGACCGTGAAGCCGAACTGCCGCATCAGCTGTTTGGCAATCGGGGCACTGGACTGGAAGATACCAATCAGCAGTGCTGTCTCGCTCATGTAAGTATCGCCCTCCTGCTTCATCCAGGCATTGGCTTTGGCATCCGCTTCTGCCAGATACCTGCTCAAAGAGGGCTGCGTTCCTTCCGCACTTGGAAGGTGTGAGATTTCATCATTGACTCTTTCCAGCATCTTAGTCTTGTCAACGCCAAGACGCTCAAAGATGCCATCCAGACCATTGTCTGACAGCATCGCTGCCAGGACATGCTCACAGCACAGTTCACTGTTATTCTTCTGCTGAGCCAGTGTAACCGCATTGGAAATAATAGTCTGCAGCTGTTCTGTCATCTGATCGATATTCATATGCACTCACCTCCCTGCTAAATATTGAAGAGATGTTATAGATCAGGAGAAGTTCTTCTTGAACCGCTGCCACATGGTTTCACCCTGGCCGCTGTCCTGAATGTCTTTCAGTTCCTGATAGAGTTCTTTTTCGCGCTTTGTCAGCGTGCGGTCAATCTGTACTTTGACAGTGCAGATCTGATCGCCATTGCGTCCGGTGCGCAGATCCGGCACGCCTTCCCCACGCAGTCTCAGCTGGGCGCCATTCTGCGTGCCGGCCGGAATCTTCATGGTCACTTCACCACGGATGGTCGGTACATCCAGTGTGCAGCCCAGTGTGGCATCAACGGCACTGACCGGAATGTCCAGATAGATGGTCTTGCCATCACGGACAAACTTGTCATGCGGCAGTACATTGATCTCAATGTACAGGTCGCCATTCGGGCCGCCGTTGGTACCGCGCTCGCCCTTGCCGGCAATGCGCAGCTGCTGGCCGCTGTTGATGCCTGCAGGAATCTTGACATCAACAGATACACGCTTGTGAAGATAGCCGGCGCCATTGCACTTCGGGCAGTAGCGGCGGATCTTCTTGCCGGTGCCATGGCATTCCGGGCATTCGGATTCTGTCTGCATGATGCCCAGCATCGTTCTCTGCTGGGTAACCACACGGCCCAAGCCATGGCAGCGGGGACAGGTATCGATGTCGCTGGGACTGGCAGCGCCAGTGCCGCCGCAGGCATCACACTTTTCATCCACGGATATATTGATCGTCTCGGTCTTGCCAAAGCATGCGTCCATGAACGAAATGTTCATGCGCATGAACTTGTCTTCACCCTTGCGCGGTCCCTGGGAGGCACGTCTTGAGGATGAGAAGCCGGAGCCCATGCCGCCGCCAAAGAAGCTGGAGAAGATATCGTTGAGGTCATCAAAGGAGCCGCTGCTGAAACCGCCCATGTTGCCAAAACCACCGCCTGCTGCGGCCTGCGGGTCTACACCTGCAAAGCCGAACTGGTCATACTTGGCACGCTTGTCGGCATCGCCGAGCACCTCATATGCTTCATTGACTTCCTTGAACTTCTCTGCGGCATCCGGTGCCTTGTTCAGATCCGGATGATATTTCTTGGCGAGCTTACGATAAGCGCTCTTGATCTCGTCTGCACTTGCATTCCTGGAGACGCCAAGTACATCGTAATAATCTCTCTTCTCAGCCATTAAACCAGCCTCCTTATATTCCTTTCATGCAACAGGATGCGGAGCGTATGCTGCCCCGCATCCTGTTTGCGTGTTTATCTTTTAGCTTACTTCTTTTCCTTGAAATCGGCATCCACAACATCATCATTGTTGTGATTGTCATTGTTGCTGCCGGCATTGCCGCTGGTCTGCTGGCCAGCCTGTGCATTACCCTGCTGCTGATACATAGCCTGGGCCATGTCGTTGGCTGCCTTTTCCAGAGCATCCAGCTTCGTCTTCAGGGTATCCATATCGTTCTTATCGATGGCTGCCTGCAGTTCATCTCTCAGCTTCTTGACTTCAGCCTTCTGTGCTTCCGTCACATTCGGATTGTTAGCCTTGAGGGTCTCATCAATCTGGCTGATGTAAGCTTCAGCCTTGTTCTTGGTTTCGATGTCAGCCTTACGCTTGTCATCTTCAGCCTTATGAGCCTCAGCATCCTTGACCATTCTGTCGATCTCTTCATCAGACAGACCGGAAGAGTTCTGGATGGTGATGGACTGCTTCTTGCCAGTAGCCTTATCTACAGCAGAGACATTGACGATACCGTTGACATCGATATCGAAGGTAACTTCAATCTGCGGAACGCCTCTTCTTGCCGGTGCGATACCGGACAGCTGGAAGTTGCCCAGTGTCTTGTTATCAGCTGCCATCGGACGCTCACCCTGCAGCACGTGGATATCTACAGCAGGCTGGTTATCAGCAGCGGTAGAGAAGATCTGGCTCTTGGATGTCGGGATGGTTGTGTTGCGCGGAATCAGTACGGTCATCACGCCGCCGAGTGTTTCAATACCAAGTGACAGCGGTGTGACATCCAGCAGCAATACATCCTTTGTATCACCGGAAATGACAGAACCCTGAATGGCAGCACCAATGGCGACGCACTCATCCGGGTTAACGGACTTGTTAGGCTCTTTGCCAAGCTCTCTCTTGACAGCAGCCTGGACAGCCGGGATTCTTGTGGAGCCACCAACCAGCAGAACCTCATCGAGGTCGCCTGCGGACAGCTTTGCATCAGACAGTGCCTGACGAACCGGTCCCATGGTTCTTTCAACCAGGTCTCTGGTCATATCATCAAACTGTGCACGTGTCAGCGTCGCTTCCAGATGCAGCGGGCCTTCCGGACCGGCACTGATAAACGGCAGGGAAATCTGTGTCTGGACCATGCCGGACAGATCCTTCTTAGCCTTTTCAGCAGCTTCCTTCAGTCTCTGCAGAGCCATCTTGTCGGCCTTGAGATCGATGTTGTGCTCCTTCTTGAAGTTGTCAGCCAGCCAGTCAATGATCTTGTTATCGAAGTCATCGCCTCCCAGATGGGTATCACCAGCTGTGGCAAGTACTTCGTATGTGCCATCGGCAATATCCAGGATGGAAACATCGAAGGTGCCGCCGCCAAGGTCATACACAAGGACTTTCTTTTCTTTGGATGTATCTTTGCCTAGTCCGAATGCCAGAGCAGATGCAGTCGGCTCATTGATGATACGCTTGACATCAAGGCCAGCGATCTTGCCGGCATCCTTGGTTGCCTGACGCTGGGCATCATTGAAATATGCAGGTACGGTGATGACAGCTTCTGTCACCTTCTCACCCAGGTAACCTTCCGCATAATCCTTCAGATAGCTCAGGATCATTGCGGAGATTTCCTGCGGTGTGTACTTCTTGCCTTCCAGCTCAACGGTCTCATTTGTGCCCATCTTTCTCTTGATGGAGTAAACCGTGTTCTTGTTGGTGATCATCTGTCTCTTGGCAGCATCACCAACAATGATTTCACCATTCTTGAATGCGACCACGGACGGTGTTGTTCTATTGCCTTCCGGGTTTGTAATAACTTTCGGCTCTTTGCCTTCCATGACAGCTACGCAGCTGTTCGTTGTACCCAAATCAATACCAATGATCTTGCTCATATTTCTCCTCCTAATGATCAGTTACTCACTGACCTTCACCATCGCTGCTCTCAGCAGCCGATCCTTCAGTTTGTATCCCTTTTGCAACACTTCGACAACCATGCCAGGTTCAACGCCATCGACATGTTCGCTCATGATCGCCTGATGCCAGTTGGCATCAAACGGTTGATTCAGACACGCGATCTCACTGACTCCCTCAGCTGCAAGTGCCGCGGCAAGTTTGTCATGGATCATCTGCACACCCTTGCGGTATGCTTCATCTTTGGTTTCCTGCGCCAGGGCACGCTCACAGTCATCCAGCACCGGTAATACCTGCAATGCAAAATCCTGAATCTTGTACTTGCTGAGCTGTTCAAATTCCTTGTTCAGCCGCTTGCGGGTATTTTCCGTATCTGCATATGCTTTTGCATACGCATTCTTGAGCTGGGCAACCTGCGTCTCAAGCTCGGCATTCTTTTTCTTCAGCTCTTCAATCTCCTTGTTCTTGTGATCAAAGATTGATTTGCTTTCCGTCTTTTTCTCTTCCTTCTTACCGGTTTCCGGTTTATGCTCGTTCTTCTCTTTTTCAGGCTTCTTTACTTCTTCCTGAGAAGAATGCTTTTCGTTCTTTACTTCTTCACTCATTTTTGATGACTGCTGCCTCCTTCATCTGAATCGTCATACATCTTTTCTATCAGCTTGGCTGCATACTGAATCATGGCCACAACCTTGTCATAATTCATCCGGCTCGGTCCCACGACCACCAGCCTGCCATGCTCACCGTCATGTACCTTGAATGGACTGGAAACCACGGCAACATCATCGATCCATGTCAGATGGGCGCCCTGCTGGGTAGTAACGGCAACGGCGTTTTTCTCATGGGGAAGCTGCCGCCAGGCATCTGAGGAAGAATCCTCAAGAAGGCCCATCAGCTTCTTCAGCTTGTCGATATCTTCGAACTCCGGCTGATACAGGATCCGGTCTTTGCCGCTGAAGTAGACGTTGTCACTGGCGAACTTCACAAATGCCTTGACGAATGCTGCGAACAGAATATCGTGCTTCTGGACATTGGAATTCAGCTCCGGTCTGACTTCCTTCATCCGCTCAGGAAGCTCATCGATCGGCACCCCGTGCAGTTCCCTGTTCAGGATGTCGGTGCAGCTTTCCATATCGGAGAATGGAATGTCATCGTCGAAGTGGAAATTCTTTGTCTCGGTATGGCCTGTGTTGGTAATGAATACTCCGACGCAGTTGCGCGGATCCACCTGGAACAGCTTGATATGTTCAAGCTGCTGTTCCGAGGAATCCGGGCCAATGGCACCGGCGGTCATATTGGTCATCTCGGACAGGATCCGGCATGACTGATGTACTGCTTCTTCGATGTTCATATTGGAGACATCGAAGGCACTGCTGATGGCAACTTCCATCTTCTTGTCCATCTGGGCTTCGTTGAGCAGATTCTCACAGTAGAACTTGTAGCCAAGCGTACTGGGGATTCTTCCGGAAGAAGTATGGGTCTTTTCCAGATACCCCATCTCTTCCAGAGCCTGCATATCATTGCGAATCGTCGCTGATGAATACGAGAGATGATACTTCTGCTGCAGCGCCTTGGAACCAACTGGCTCAGCTGTCTTGATATATTCATCTACAATCGCTTTGAATATTTCAATTCTTCTTGGCGTCAGCACCTTGCATCCCTCCTTTAGCACTCTTTCCTGTTGCCTGCTAGTATGGTACATCCACCTGTTAGCACTGTCAAGGATAAAGTGCTAATTCTTTCCAGTTTTTCATTTTTCTTCCTTGTATATGAAAAGCAGGACCGGAATCCCTTCATTCCTGTCCTGCCTGTTCACTGCGTTCTTCTGGATGGCTCTGCTCAAACCGGTAATATGTGATCTTCATGATCCCATATACTTTTTCTTTCTGATACTGCAGCGGTCCAAACGCCTGCGTATAGTTTTCTTCTTTCTTTGCCTCGATAACCACCCTGGCGCCATTCTTCAGCATCCCATGTTCAGCAAGGTACGTCATGACTTCCTCATTGTGCTGTTTTTCATAGGGCGGATCCAGATAGACAAGATCAAACTGCATGCCCTCTTTTGCCAGCAGGGAAAGTGCCTTGCGGTCATTCATGGCAAGAAGTCTTGTCTGTTTCTGACAGCCAAGCAAGGCAATGTTCTTTCTGATGATTTCTGCTGCCGCATGGCTCTGGTCCACCAGGACTGCCTGGTTCATACCTCTGGAAACTGCCTCCAGACCGATGGCACCGCTGCCTGCGTATAAATCAAGCATCGTGCCGCCGTCAAACATGCCGCCAAGCGCTGAAAAGACAGCTTCCTTGACTTTATCAAGGGTTGGCCGGGTCGCCTGTCCTTTTAATGTCTCCAGGCGGCGGCTGGCATAGGTGCCGGCAATGATTCTCATTGCAGATCACCTCTGCGGTAGGATGCGATGACTGATTGAGAAAGGCCGATGGAAAGCATGAAGGACATTGCGGAGGAGCCGCCGGCAGACACCAGCGGCAACGGAATGCCTGTCAAAGGAATCAAACCGGAAACACCGCCGACATTCAGGAATATATGCAGCATGAAATACATGGCTGTGCCCACTAAGACAATGCGGCCGGCTTCGGACTTCATCTGTTTGGCATACCAGAGCAGACGGTAAATGATGATGGCATAAATTGCCATCAGAATAACAAAGCCGGCAAAGCCAAGCTCCTCAACAATAATACCGAGGATATAGTCGTTATTGGCTTCCGGAAAGTTCATGTATTTGCGCACAGAACGGCCAAGCCCCCTGCCAAACAGGCCGCCGCCTGACATGGCAACCAGTGACTGAATGAGCTGATAGCCGCTGCCATAGACATCCGCAAACGGATTGATGGCAGACAGGAACCGATTTTTCTGATAGGTCTTAAACGGCAGTGCTTCCACCAGATGTTCTCCCTGGGGAGAAAGGACAAAAACAGCCAGAACAATAAGACCATAGAAGAGCCCGCGCAGAATATTTTGTGCTTTTTTCAGCTTTGGATTGCGGGGAATCAGGAAGCAGATGCAGAAGATCATGAACTGCACGGACATGGTGCCGAAGTCTTTCTGAATAATAAGGATAATGAAGCTCATGATGAAGCAGATGATCACCGGCCTTTTGACCAGTTCCCAGAATTTTTCATTCCGGGTACGCCGGTCACCCAGATGTCCTGCGACAACAAGGAAAGTTGCGATCTTGGCAAATTCGGATGGCTGAATGGTAATGCCGACGCCCGGGATACGGATCCAGGCATAGGAGCCGTTGGCACCTGTAAAAGCACGGGTAGACAGCAGCAGAATATACAGCGTGATGATGCATACGGAAAAGCCGTTGCCATGGAGCTGGGAAAGGCGGAAATTCCGTGAGGCAAATGCCATCAGAAAGTACCCCATCATCACAAAGATGAGCTGCTTGGCAATGGTGAGCATCAATGTCTTGGGTGCTCCAACGGTTTCACCCATTGTGGCACTGCCGATCATGACAACGCCGAAAAAGGCCAGCAGCATTAATGTGACATGGATGACGGGGTCATGCCCTTTTGCCATCCGGAATGGATTGCTCAGCCGCTTTGTCTTGTGGATATCCTGTGTCTGTACTGTCATGGATACGATTTTAGCATATTTTGTCCCTTTCGAAAAAAAAGCCGGATGGTTAAGCGGTTTCAGCACTGCTTTCAGCTTTACAAGAAGGCTTTGGTTCACTATCATAACAACCGAGGTAAACAAGATGCTTATTAATAATGATACGATCATCAAGGATGACAATCCTTTGATCCGCCAGAAGAGTGAGCCTGTAGAGCTGCCTCTTTCTGATGAGAACAAAGCGATTCTGCGCGACATGCTCAAGTATGTCGAAGATTCTACCAATGAAGAACTGGCTGAAAAGGAAAACCTGCGGCCGGCGGTTGGCATTTCCGCGATTCAGATCGGTATTCCCCGCCAGTTAACAGCGGTGGTTGTGCCGGATGTTGACAAAGATGGCAATGAGATCCAGTGGAAATTCATGCTGGCCAATCCAAAGATTGTTTCTTCCAGTGTGCAGCAGGCTTTCCTGCGCTCAGGTGAAGGCTGCCTTTCCGTTGAGAAGGAACATGATGGTTTTGTCTACCGCAGTGCCAGATGCACCATTGAGGCATATGACCTGTACAGTGAGAAGAATATCCGCATCCGGGTCAGAGGCTATCTTGCCATCGTTCTCCAGCATGAAATTGATCATTTCAGCGGTATTCTCTTCTATGACAAGATCGACAAGAAGAATCCGTTCCATCGCATTGAAGATGCCATTGCGATCTGACAATTCTGCAGTTTTATCAATATCAATCGTGCTATAATGCAGACAGAGAGTTATTTGTCTGCCATCATACAGAAACAGAGGAAATCATACATGAAAGAAACGAAAACGGCGAAAAGACCTTCGCATCCGGTTCGTTACTCCCAGATCTCTGAAGAGACAGCCAAGTCTATCAATCATCAGACTGATACGCTTGTGTATGCTCTGGGCGGTCTTGGCGAAATCGGCAAGAACATGTACTGCTTCGAACACAATGACGAGATTATCATTGTCGACTGCGGCATTCTGTTCCCCGAAGACGACCTGCTGGGAGTAGACTATGTCATTCCGGACTATTCCTACCTTGTCAAAAACCGTGAAAAGATCAAGGCTCTGATCATTACCCATGGCCATGAAGACCATATCGGCGGCATCCCTTTCTTCCTGCAGTCCGTGCATCTCAGAGAGATCTATGCTGCTCCGTTTGCCAAGGCTCTGATTGAAAAGAAGCTGGAAGAACATCATCAGCTGCGCAGTGTTACCATCCGTGACATCAATCCGGATACGCGCATTGATACCAAGTACTTCCACATCGGCTTCTTCAATGTTGTCCACTCTATTCCGGACAGTTACGGTGTCCTGATCAATACGCCAAACGGCCGCATTGTCGAGACCGGCGACTTCAAGTTTGACCTGACGCCGATTGGTGTCAATTCTGACTATCAGAAAATGGCATATATCGGCCAGATCGGTGTGACACTGCTGATGAGTGATTCCACCAACTCCGGTGTACCGGGCTTCTCCATTTCCGAAAAGAAGGTTGCACAGGCGATCAATGAACAGATGCGCAAGACACCGGGCAGACTGCTGGTATCCACCTTTGCCTCCAACGTGCTGCGTCTGAACCAGATTCTGGAAGCAGCCGTCAGCTGCGGACGCAAGGTTGCGGTATTTGGCCGCTCCATGGAAAATGTTTGTGAGATCGGCAAGAAGCTTGGCACGATCAAAATTCCGGATTCTGCCTTCATTACCGGCAACGAGCTCAATACCCTGCCGGCTAACAAGATCTGTATTGTATGCACAGGTTCCCAGGGTGAGCCGATGGCTGCTCTGTCGCGTATTGCCAATGGCACTCACCGCTTCATCAAGATTATTCCGGGTGATACAGTGCTGTTCTCCAGCAATCCGATTCCGGGCAATGGCACCAGTGTTTCGGCAGTTGTCAACCAGCTGACCAGAGTCGGTGCCAATGTCGTCGTGAATTCCCCGCTGACATCGTTCCATACAACTGGTCATGCGCCGCAGGAAGAGCAGAAGCTGATGCTCAATCTGATCAAGCCGAAGTACTTCATGCCGATGCATGGTGAATACAAGATGCTTGTTCAGCATTCCCGCACTGCCCAGGAGACGGGTGTCCCCAAGGATCATTGTCTGATCTGTGCAAACGGCGATATTGTGGTATTGCGCAATGAGGAATGCTTCATCGCCAATGAACGTGTGCAGACCGATGCCATCTATGTGGATGGCAATGACGCATCCGGCCTTTCCACTTCTGTAATCAAGGACAGAAGGATTCTGGCAGAGAATGGTCTTGTTGCTGTCATTGTGGCGATTGACAGCCGCTATAACAAGATCCTGTGCCGTCCATCGATTGTCTCCAGAGGCTTTGTGTATATCAAGGATTCACAGCCTCTGCTCAAGGAAGCAGAGGTCATTGTATACAATGCTTTGACCAAGAAGATGCAGCAGCGCACCACCTTCCAGGAATTAAAGAACTGCATCCGCTCTTCTTTGGAGCCGTATCTGTTCCAGAAGACACACCGCAATCCGATTGTCATTCCGGTCATTCTGAATCAGAAGGCTGCGATTGCGGAAATCAAAGAGAAGACAGCCGGCAGAAGGAATGTGAAACGCACAGGTGGCAGAACAGCCAGAAGTGCACAGCATTCTGAAAAGAAGGAAAACGAAAAGACAGCTGAGACCAGAAAGTGAGAAATCACTTTCAAGACGCTCAGCCGTCTTTTTTATATTACTGCTGCGGTTTCAGGATCAATACGCCTTCTGGTACATGATCCTCATCAAACGTGATCGTGCTTTTTTCCCTGTCTTCTGCTTCCGTGAAAACAGCCTTGACTGCATCGACATCTGCTGTGACCGGATAACCGGTATTGCCGCGGCGGAAATGCATCAGAATGGTCAGCTTTGGCTTGATCTGTTCGATCACCTTCCGTGCCTGCTGTGCATCAATCGTAAAGTAACCGCCGCACGGGATCATCAGCACATCACATCCCTGCAGAAATGTCTGCTCTTTGTCAGTTAACAGACGGCCAAGGTCACCAAGATGTTCAATGGTGCAGCTGCCGGCATGAAGTTTGATGGCTTCACACATACCTCTTTTCGCACCTTCTGCATCATCATGGGGGACCATGATGCCTTCATAGGATATCTGTTTCTCACATGGCACAATCTTCACCAGATCAGCCGCATTGTGGTCACTGTGCTGGTGAGAGCAGTGTACCTGCCCTGCTGTGACAGAGGGCAATGCTAAGCCTGGTACAGAATCATCTGCATACGGATCAAGTACGATGGTGTCCTGCTGGTAGGAAACCTTGAAGCAGGAATGGCCAAGATACTGAATCGAAATCTTACTCATGACTTCTGCCTCCTTTTCCTTTAGTTTAGCAAAATCTTCCCATATGAAAAGAGAGCCGAAGCTCTCTCTTATTATTCATGGCGCAGTGCTTCAATCGGATCCAGGTTGGCAGCCTTGTAGCTTGGCAGCATGCCAAACAGGATGCCGATTGCCATGGAGAATAATACGGCAAAGATTGATGCCGGTATACTGATGGCAACTGGAATACTCATAAACTTGCCGATGAGAAAGGCAAGCAGAATACCGGTGATAACACCAAGAATACCGCCGATGGAAGTCAATACAACCGCTTCCGTCAGGAACTGGGTCATGATTGCTTTTTTGCGGGCTCCCAGTGCTTTCTTCAAGCCGATTTCACTTGTGCGTTCCGTAACGGAAACAAGCATGATATTCATGACGCCAATGCCGCCAACAAGCAGTGAGATGGCAGCAATCCAGATCAGCATGCGGTTGGTTGCACTGGAGAGCTGCTGGATCTGTTTTGCCTGTTCCAGCAGATCCTTGGCTGCATATTGAATCGACGTATCTGAGGACATGACGCTGGCATTGAGAATGTCCGCGGCTGCTTTGCCTGCTCTGGTCATCTGTTTGACATTGTCCACCCGCAACATGACACTTTCCGGTTCATCATACTGATACAGCACCGGCCACTGTGCGGATGGCACATAGACCCTGGCACTCGTACTGTCATTCTGGCTGTAGGTATAATAATCCGCTGCTGAATTGATGACCGGTTCATATGTCTGCTTGGATGTGACGATTCCGACAACCGTAAATGGGGTACTCTGGATTTCAATCGTCTCACCAATCGCATTCTGCCCTTTGAACAGGCTCTTGTAAGCCTGGCTGTCAAGCAGAGCCACGCGTGCATTGTTCTTGTTGTCAGCGGCGGTTATACCGCGGCCCTGGCTGACCGTCAGATCCGCCGTGCCAAGATAGCTTTCATCGATGCCCATGACATAGCCGCTCTGGATGCCATTATCATTGTGATAAATGCCTGTGTAGTCCTGACGGGAATGAAACAGTGACACCTGGCTGACATGGTCAATCGCCGCAAGCTGCTGCTTTGTATCCTCACTGACCGGATAAAAGCCGGAAGGAATTCCCTGAGAGAAATCATATTCCCAGTCTGACTGCTGCACCTGAACAGTGATGGCATTGGTACCAGAACCGACTAGATTTTTCTGAATCTGGTCATTTGTCCCCTTGATCGTGGATACAATGGCAATAATGGCGGCAATACCGATGATGATGCCAAGCATGGTCAGGAAGGAACGCATCTTATGCGATAAGATGCCGCGCAGAGAAAGACGAATATTTTCAATCATTGCCACACCTCCGAAGCATCACCATGTTTGGTCAGGCTGCCCTGTTTTGCACTGGATCCATATGGGAAGGCAATCCAGTCATCTTCACCCAGACCATCGGTAATTTCCATCATGTCATACATGGTATCGCCAACGGTCACTGTCTGTTTGACCAGACGGCCGTTATCTTCTTTCATGACGTAATAGACGCCATTGTCATCACGGATAAACATGGCTTCCAGCCACATTGCCTGTGCGTTTCCAGCATCATTCAAAGCAACAGAAACACCGCTGCCGGCATCATTTGGCATCTGCTCATCCACCTGAATATAGAAGTTATAGTAGGAAACATTGGGATTGCCCATGCCGGAATAGGAATTGCTGTCAGTTGGATCTGTATCGATCGAGGCAACAGCACCCATATAGACGGAGCCGGTATTCCAGTCAGTCACTGTCACAGTATCGCCGATTTTCACCTTGTCCAGCTGCAATTCAGAAAGTGCAGACTGAATATACGTGCCGCTGCTGGTGGACAGAGTCAGAAAGGCTGTGCCATCCTGCGGCGGATCAGCCGGATCACTGACTTTTGTCACAATGCCATCACGCCTGGCATACACAACACCATCATCCAGACTCTCCTGGGCTGTCTTGAGATCCAGCTGCGCACGTCGCACATTCAGATCTGCATCTTTGACTGCTTTTACCTGAGAGCGGATTGCCTTGGCAAGCTCACTGGCCGTATAACCATCCTGTACAGCTTCCGCATCTGTTTCGGAAGAAACGGTTTTCTCTTCCTGTACTGGTTCAGCAGACTGTGTTTCCACCATCTGATGCGTCAGTACATACCACTGGTCTGTATCACTGCATTCTGGTAAAAGATCCGTGCGTACCAGCCATTGTGACAAAGGCTGCTTACCCTTCTCTACCGTGTTGTCTTCCCAGATTTCAAAAGACAGATAGACAGCAGGATCTTTGGTGCGGTATTTATTGAACAAAGAACCGGCAATGATGCCGTCTTTCTGCACGATGAAACGGATCGGATTGTCTGCCGCTAGGCCTTCAGGCACAGCAGATGCAGATGGAGACGGTGAAGCAGACGGAACGGAAGAAGCGGATGAAGATGGTGATGGTTCTGGAGACGTTGAAGCCGAAGCTGTTGGAGAAGGTTCAGAGACAGGATGATATATGCACTTATCATCGTCGGTGATGATATTCCAGGCATCATGATCCTGCTGTGGTTCAGGCAGCGGTGTCGGCGTCGGCACTGGCGCTAGAGTTGGTTCAGGCGTTGGCATGACAACCGGTTCCACAATCGGCTGCGTGTTTTTCAAAACATTGAGTTTCTGCTGTTCCCCTGCCAGTGTGTTCTGTGCCTGCTGTACAGCAAGCTTTTTCATTTCGACAGAAAGCTGCAGTGAAGTCAGATCATAGGCAAGCAGTTTATCACCGGCATGGACCTGCTGTCCCTGTGATACATAGACTTCTGTAATCTGGGCAGTGCCGTCGTTATAGACTGACTGATTGTCTGCTTCATAGATGATGCCGTACAGACTGCTGTCATTGCTGAGACCTGTGCTGGCGATATCACCTGCGCGGACCACCGTGGTTTTTGTATTGTTTCGGCGATAAAGCAGCAGTCCGCCAATAGACCCGGTAATGGCGGCTGCAATACAGACAGTGATGATCATTCCTTTTTTCTTCATCTTGCCGCCTCCAATGGGCCAAGGCGCCCGTCTACCAGGGATAGAATGCGGTGGGCATGGGCAGCGACCTTGGCATCGTGGGTAATCATGATGATGGTGACACCCTGCTGGTTAAGCTGTCCAAACAGCTGCATCACCTGCTCGCCGCTTGCCTGATCCAGGGCACCGGTAGGTTCATCTGCCAATAGAATCCGGGGATGATTGATCATTGCTCTGGCAATGGCAACCCGCTGTTTCTGACCGCCGGACAGCTGACCTGGTGTAAAGGAAGCACGGGAACCAAGACCTACACTTTCCAACTGTACCATTGCCCGCTTTGTGCGTTCCACCTTGGGAACATTGGCATAGATCAATGGCAGTGCCACATTTTCCAGTGCTGTTTCTCTGGGCAGAAGATTAAATGTCTGAAAGACAAAACCGATCTTATTGAGACGGATATCGGACAGTTCATTATCATTCAGCGTACTGATATCTTCCCCATCCAGGATATATCTGCCGCTGGTCATACGGTCAAGGCATCCGATCAGGTTCATCAATGTGGACTTGCCGGAACCGGAAGGACCCATGATGGCGAGATACTCACCCTCTTCCACATCCAGGCAGATATCCTTCAGAACCGGTACGATGACAGGTTCCTGTCCATAGTTTTTATAGACATGTGAAAGAGACAGGATCATGACATGCCTCCTGTCATTGTAACATAGGCAGTCTTCTGCCCTTCCTGCAGCGTATCATCCGGATAGGCAATACCATCTTCCTGCTTCAGTCCTGATGTGATTTCCACCGTACCGTCGCTGTCATCCGTCTGCCCGATTTCTACTTTCTGCTTAACAAGCCTGCCATTATGATCTGCCCAGACATAGGATGTGCCATCCTCATCGGCAACAATGAATGCCTGATTGATCCAGATCCCGTCCCTGGCAACCGCAGCAGAGCCGGCAGGTTCAATATAGACATGCTGGCCGAGCATCAGGCCGGTGCCATTGTCCAAAGAGGCATAGAACGTATAGCGGGATGCCTGATTGTCACTGGAAGAGCTGTAACCATACATGATTGTGCTGCTGTCAGAAGAGGCCGGTTCACTGTCCACACTGGTGATGGTTCCCTGCCAGATTTCACTTTCATCCACACGGGATCTGACAATGACACTGAGTCCTTCATAGAGTATACCGATGGACTGTTCATCCACTGTACCCTTGATGCGCAGGTCGCCGGTCTTGGCGATTGTCATCAGCGGCTTTGTGGATCCATCAGAATTGGTCGCACTGGTATCATTGATCGCTTTGACAACACCATCAATCGTCGATTTCACAACAGACTGATCGATTTCCTGCTGGGTATGCTTGATTTCATTCTGTTTTGTCTGAATATCCAGCTGATCCTGACGGATCTGCATCTGCTTGGCCTGAATCTGCGTTGTGTACTGGAACTTGTCATTCTGCGCAGCACTCTGCATCTGGCTGTTGAGGTCAGCGATTTCCTCATTCAGCGCGCTGATATCATTGCTCAGACTTTCAATGGACAGATTGTCATTGTCAATTGTGTTCTGCAGGTCATCTGTCTGGTAGGAAAACAGCTGATCATCCTTCTTGACGCTCTGTCCTTCACTGACAAAGATCTGGTCGATCTTGCGGGAAGAATCGGCCTTGATATCCACGCTCTCCTGGGCCTGGGCCACACCGGAGAAGCGCTGGCTGGGGTTGAGCGATGATGTCATGCCGGTCAGATCGGATACCTTCTGCACATAGACCTCATTGCCGCCGTCACTGGATGATCCTGAAGAAAAACCACGCACCAGTACAACGATGACCGCTGCGACCGCAACCGCTGCCACTGCAAAAATGATGCCCCTTTTCTTTTTTCCCATCTTTTTCATATAAAACTCTCCCTAGGGTATTTCTAACAACATGATAGCATTTACAGACATCAGAAATTATTAAGAATCATAAGGGTAAGAAAAAAGATCAGTCATGCATCCTGATCTTTGCAAAGTCTGTCATACGTTTCTTTGTCCAGCTTACCAAGCTCGCACAGCCGCTGATCAATCATATGCAGGACTGTCCGGCGGTCATCCTTGTTATTGACAAAGTCATAGCGGTCTCCATCAATGATCATCTTGCTGGAGGCATTGTACTGCCTGTACCATGGCTCATAGTGGGCATTGAGATCCTTATAGTAATTCAGCAGGCCGGGATCTGCCGAAAGCTGTTCATACGGACGGCCGCGCCTGGCAATGCGGGCCAGCATTGTATCAAGCGATACGCGGATATAGATCAAAAGATCCGGTGCTTTCTTGGCAGCTGCATAAGGCAGCTCCTCCATCATATTGTCCAGCAGGTCATCATAGACTTCGACCTCCTGCTTTGTCACATTGCCCTTTTCTGCATTCATATGGAAGAACAGTGCATCTTCATAGATCGAACGGTCCAGAACATTGTTGTCCTGGCGCATCGCTTCCTTGATCAGCCGGAAACGCTTGTTCAGAAAGTAAATCTGCAGAAGAAATGCATACTTCTTTGGATCGGCATAGTACAGCGGCAGGATCGGATTGTCTTCTACCGGTTCATAAAACGCTTTGGTGCCAAGATGGCGGGAAAGAATTTCGGTCAGATTGGATTTACCAGCACCAATCGTACCAGACATGATAATCATCATTGTTACTCCTTTAGTGCCTGTCTATTGAACCACATTATCAAACAGGTTGCACATAAAGGTAATCAAAAGATCTGAAAAAATATTTATTGACCGGTTGGTCAATTGTGATATCATCAGAAACTGACCGATCAGTCAATATTTTGGAGGTGAAAAGATGAAAAGAGAAATCAAGACGGCACTGACAAAGCAGAAAATTCTGGAAAGTGCCTTTCATATCTTTGCAAAAGATGGCTATAAGACAGCTTCGATGCAGGATATTGCCAGTGATGCAGGAACCTCCAAAGGGATCATCTACCACTATTTCAAAGATAAAGATGATCTGTATCTGACCTGTGCATCAATTGTGTTTGATGAGCTGGCAGAAGAACTTGGCAGAACAGCAGATGGCAGTATTGATGCCTATTTTGCAGCCCGCTCTGCCTGGTTTGGAAAGAATCCTGACAAGGCAGCAATGTTCTGTGAGGCGCTGCTGTTTTATCCGATACAACTGCAGGAACAGATGGAAGCCTGCCGGAAAAAGTATGATGAAGTCAATGCGGCTGTATTAAGAGCCGTGCTGGCTGATCAGACGGTGCGCAGCGGGTATCAGGAAGCTGATGTACAGCGGATCTTCCGTGCATTCCAGAATTTTCTGAATGCGGAATATCGGAATTCTCTGATCAAGCATGACGAAAAAGCCATTCTGCAGCATGATGCGGACTGCCGCAAGGCACTGCAGATCTTCCTGTATGGAATTATTGAAGAAAAGAGGTAAATAACATGATATTGAATATCCTGCGATGGATTCTGACACTGATTCTGGCAGTGTTTGCCGGTAAGGCAATGCAGAAACTGAAGATGCCGGCCATTCTGGGCTGGCTGATTGCAGGCATGGCACTTGGTCCCCATGCACTGAATCTATTGCCGCAGAAGCTGTTAGATACAACGCTGTATCAGACAGTCATCATCTGGATGCAGTGCTCGTTTGGTCTGATGCTTGGTACCGAGCTTGTTTGGCGGCGTGTGAAAAAGTATGGCAGAGCACTGATGATCACAACACTGACCCAGTCGCTTGGCACTTTCCTGTTTGTTTCCGCGATGTTTGCCATTCTGTTTGTCTTCATGCACATTCCGATCTATCTTGCCTTTGCATTTGGCGGCATTGCCCTGGCAACAGCCCCTGCTCCAGCTCTTGCCATCGTGCAGGAATTTCATACCAAAGGACCGGTGACCAGCACGCTGCTGCCAATGGCAGTACTCGATGATATCGTTGGCATTGCCGTCTTCTTCACAGTAGATTCCTGCATTGCCAGAGCCGTATCCGGCGGTGCTCTGCCGCTGTATATGATCCCGGTCATGATCTTCCTGCCGATTCTGATCGGCATCTGCACAGGTCTTGTGACAGGGAAAATCCTGAAACAGTCCCATGACAAAAAGTCCACACTCGCGATTCTGCTGATTGGTGTCACAGCCACCGCAGCAATCGGCCTGCTATTCAACAAGCTTGTCTTTACGACGATCACACTGAACTATATGTTAATGGGTGTATCCTTCTCTGCCACCTTCTCCAACATGGCAGATGATGAAACGCTGAATCATATCACAGCATGGTATAACAACATTCTGTCTGTGAGTCTGGTCACTGCCATTGTCGATCTTGGTGCACCGCTGGATTACCATCTGATCATTGGTGCCGGTGTCACAACATTCCTGTATATCGCTTCCCGCGCGTTTGGCAAGTACTTTGGTGCCCGTATCGGTGCCACCGCAACCCACATGTCAAAGACCGTACAGAAGTATCTTGGCCTGACATTACTGCCGCATTCTGGTGTTTCCCTTGTGTTTACCGGCATCATCTGTGCCACCCTGCAGGCATCCCGTCCGGATCTTGCATCGCTTGTGAAAGGAACAATTGCGGCTGCTGCTGTCATCAATGAAATCATTGCTGTATTTGCGGCAAGAAAAGGATTTCAGCTTGCCGGCGAAATGCATAAAGCATAAGCTTGTATTACAAAAAAGGCATCTGCTCAGTATTGAGCAGATGTCCTTTTGTTTTGGTATATTTGAAGACTTACTTGACTTCGACAATCTTCATCATGTTTGCGGAACCTTCGCCTGTCGGATAGCCGGCGGAGATAATGATCAGCTGGCCCGGCTTGACACCGTAGTCCTTGGCGAACAGAGATGCCAGATCATCATCGTTGGTGAGCTGGTTCTGTACATCAGAGAACAGCGGAACAACACCCCAGTAGCTCAACAGCTTTCTCTGGGTATCCTTCGTGAAGGTAACTGCCAGGATCGGAACACACGGTCTGAACTTGGAGATTCTTCTTGCTGTTGTGCCGCCCTGTGTGAAGACAACGATAGCACCAATGTTATCCAGTGTCAGTGTTGCATCAGAAATGGCAATGGAAACAGCATCCTGCACAGTCTTGTTGGATGTGGTCTTGAGCCAGTCAAGTCTGCTGCGGTAGTCGATGATCTTCTCAGCTTCCTCAGCAATCTCACTCATGGTCTCGCAGGCTTCAACCGGATAATCACCGGCGGCAGACTCAGCCGACAGCATGACGCCATCAGAACCATCCAGCACAGCATTGCAGACATCGGATGCCTCAGCACGTGTGCATCTCGGGTTATGTGTCATGGAATCCAGCATATGAGTAGCTGTGATAGCCGGCTTGCCAATGATGTTAGCCTCACGGATGATGTGCTTCTGGTAAACAGGAACCATCATGGTCGGAATCTCAACACCAAGGTCGCCACGGGCAACCATGACGCCATCAGCAGCTTCGAGGATGGAATCGACATTGTCATAGCCTTCCTGGTTCTCGATCTTGGCAATGATGTTGATGTGCGGCTTGCCCATCTCAATGCAGATCTTACGGATTGCATTGACATCGCTTGCTCTTCTGACAAAGGAAGCGAAGATAAAATCAACATTCATTTCACAGCCGAACTTGATATCATCGATATCCTTTTCGGACAGGAACGGCATGGAGAGCTTGACACCTGGCACATTGCAGCCCTTATGGGAGCTGATCGGACCAGCAACCTCAACTCTGCACTTCATCTCAGAGCCATCGTTCTCAAGAACGGTCAGTCTCATCTTGCCATCGTTGACAAGGATATAATTGCCAGCCTTCAGATCATCGAACAGTTCCGGGCACTGGATCCAGAAACGCTCATGTGTACCTTCACATTCAGCCTTGGTCAGATAAACAATCTCACCGATCTGATAGTTCTCGGTATCATTCTTGAAGTTGCCAAGTCTGATTTCCGGTCCCTTTGTATCCAGAGCAACTGCCAGTGTAATGCCAGTTGTATCAGATACATGTCTGACTGCTTCAATTCTTGCCTTATGTTCTTCATGTGTGCCATGAGAGAAGTTCATGCGGGCAATGTTCATACCTGCATAGGCAAGTTTTGTCAGTACTTCAACACTTTCCGAAGCAGGGCCAATGGTACAGACAACTCTTGTCTTCTTGAAGATGTGCTTGTCGTTAGCCATAAAATTCAATTTCCTCTTTTCCTTAAACCAGACGGTCAAACAAACGGTACAGGGCTTTGCGGCTCTGAGACGGACGGTTCAGTGCTTCGTCGATCGGCATTGATGTAATCTGATTATCAATGATACCGACACAATGTCCGCCGATGCCTTCCATCAGCAGATCCACTGCCTTTTCACCCATACGGCTTGCCAGCATACGATCGGTCGGAGTTGGCGAACCGCCGCGCTGGATATGGCCGAGAACCGTTGCTCTTCCAGAGAAATCTGTTGTTGCACTGACCTTCTTGGCAAGTGCATCCACATCACAGATCTTTTCCGAAATGATCACAATGGCATGGTTTTTCTTGACAGCCTCGCCAAGATATCTGAGCTTTTCGATGACCTCAAGCTCATCATATCCTGTTTCCGGTGTAATCACCATCTCTGCACCGCAGCTGATTGCTGTATATAGAGCAAGATCGCCGCAATGGTTTCCCATGACTTCCACGATCGAGCAGCGGTGGTGAGAACTGGACGTATCACGCAGCTTATCGACATTCTCTACACATGTATGCAGAGCAGTATCAAAGCCGATTGTGAAATCCGTACCCGGAATGTCATTGTCAATCGTACCCGGAAGGCCGATGCAGTTGATTCCCTTCTTTGTCATGGCAAGAGCACCCCGGTAGGAGCCATCGCCGCCAATAACAACAAGTGCATCAATGCCAGCCCTCTTCAGGTTCTTAATGCATGTGTCCTGAACCGCTTCTTCCTTGAATTCAGGAAGACGGGCAGACCCAAGAACAGTGCCGCCGCGGTCCATGATGTCGGACACGCTGGTACGCCCAAGATCCTCAAATGTTTCTTCGAGAAGTCCCCGGTAGCCATTGTGAACACCTACGACCTCAACACCATTATTCAGTGCAATTCTGGTAACGGCACGGATCGCCGCATTCATGCCCGGTGCGTCGCCGCCCGAGGTCAATACACCAATCTTCCTGACCATTGTTTAGCCTCCGATTTCGCCTTTAATTCTAGCATCGTAAACGGTTCCGTCAACCATTTGACGGCGATCTTTTCCCTCAAGCGCTTTCACAGAACACATTGCCTGAATGCGCTCAATAATGCGGTTTGCCTTCATCGCTTCTTCCTTCCCGCGGCTGGAAATTGCAAAGTGTGCACGCAGAGAAGCAATGTCTTCATTGGAGGTAAACCAGGTCGGTAAATGCGCTTCATATCTGGCATTGAGAACCGGCAGTAAGATCTGGTCACGGTTCCATTGGGTCACTGCTTCGGCGCCGATATCATCAATGACCAGAAACGGCACAAACTTGAGACGTTCCAGCTCAATCCGGTACTCTCCTGAGTCAATGCCGGTGACCATTCTCTGCACGCAGTCCGGCCAGTACACAAAGGCACATTTCTGCTTTCTTCTGGCCGCATCATTGCAGGCTGCCGCCGCAAGATAGGTCTTGCCGGTTCCCATATGCCCATACAGATACACGCCTGTCTGACCGCGGAACGCTTCCATGCATGAGGCCAGCACACTGACATAGGCGCCATCCTCACCGTCTGCCGCAATCGAAGCAAAGCCAACAGTGCGCAGCTGCTTTGGCATATCATTGATCAGAAAGTACTGCAGATGTTCTTCCTGTTTAAGCTTTTCCTTCATAAACCGGCATGGGGATACCACCTTCTGCAGGATGCCATCGTACATCAGATCATCATAGTACCCTGTTTTCTTCTGCCTGCAGTGATCGAGTCCCTTGCAGTTATGGCATGCGGCAATGCCCTGACACCAGTCATGAATCCGCCATGGATACTGCTGGATGAGACTGGCCGGCACACCTTTGTGCTGGATCAGATATGCCACATCCGGATCTTTTTGCAGCTGTGTGCAAAGCTCTCTGGTCTTTTCTTTCTGCGCATCACTCAGTGATATATCAAAATTCATTTTCTGGAATCCATCACGCATCGTGTTTCTTCATCTCCTGCTGCATTGCTTTGACTTTCTGTACGAGCTGCTCGCTGGCCGGCTTGCTTTCCGGCAGCGGTTTATTCATGTATGCCGGCAGTTCCACCTTCTGATAGCTGCGGCTGCTGTGCAGATTCTTCTTCGCTTCCAGAAGTGCCTGTTCCTTCGTCTCAATGCCATCACGTGCCCACTGCGCAGCAACAGAGCTGACAAAGCGGGCAGACAGCCGGTTGTCCGAGATCTTGAGAACATAGGCAATCAGGACATTGATTACCTCATTGGAAAAGTGCATCTGGGTAGAAAGATTCTCCAGAATCTTCTTCTCTGCAAGCGGTACTTCACGGCCATTCATCAGCGACTGCAGGAACGATACCGGCGGCAGACTGTAAGGGTCGTGTGTATTCTTTGTCTGCACCTTTTCCTTTTCACACATCAGTTTCAGCTTATCTGCATTGAAAAAGGCTGGATCTGGAACGGTACAGTTGGCGATCAGCTGCCGCATGCGGTCTGCGGAAATGCCATAGACTGTGCCAAGTCTGCCGATCAGTGCCATATTTTCCTGGGTGCGCAGCACGATTGGAAAAACAGCGGCACTGGTTGTGGCAAGGAAACGCTCATAATCAAAATCAATCGTTTCATTGCCCGAAGAAAACTGATAGCGCGGCCGCACCGTTGTCCAGGCTGGTTCCGGCATTGTTCTTTCCACTGGTGTTGTCCGGATCTGTCTGGTGACATCTTTGTATCCCTGCAGAGAGAGACCGACATTGCCAAGACGGGCAACAATCTCATCCGTATCTTTGGCACCGACTTCATTGCGGAACCGGGAAAGATAGATCTGATTGGAAAGAAAGTCCATAGTAGGAAGCGGTGTATTGAGATGATAAATCCAGGCATCATGGCCGCTGCCCTGACGCATATAGGCGCGCAGCAGATTGTATTCTTCTAACCGCAGTCTTGCCCGTTCCAGTGTATCCAGGGAGATATTGTTCATGATCCGGCACAGGTGCTTATGCGTAGCCTGGGCACGCTGGTGTCTTGCCTCGGCATGCAGGGTCAGATACAGCAGCAGGCCGTCTCCGCCGATCAGCGGCTGATACAGATTGGCAAGCGAAACAATACTGTCTTCGGAAATGCTGTTGACGCATTCCACCCGGAACGTATCTTCATTTCTAAGCATGATGTCTCTCCTTTGCGCGCAGCTGCTTCATCAGATTGTTTACTGCATGGTTCAGATCATCTGTTGTACCGTTGTTTTCAATGACAATATCTGCCTTCTGCTTCTGAATCTGTGGATCGATCTGGCTTGCATAGCGGGCCAGCGCCTCCTCTTTGGAATAGCCGCGGTCATGCATCATCCGCATGATGGCTGTATCTTTGTCACAGGTGATCAGGACGATGCAGTCAAAATGATCTTCAATACCTGCCTCAAACAGAAGCGGTACTTCAGCAAACAGAAGCCTGCCGTTCTGGCTGGAGAAGAAATGCTCCATGCCGGCAATGACATAGGGATGGACGATGGCATTGAGCCGTTTTCGTTTTCTTTCATCATGAAAGACAGCAGCAGCAAGCTTCTTGTGGTCAATGTCGCCATTGGGCATGCATACATCGCCAAATTCACTGGCAATCACTTTTGCACATGGGTGGCTGCCATACAGGCAGATGGCAGCATACTGATCCGCGTTGAATACGGGCATGCCGCGCTGGCGCAGCATCTTGCTGAAAGTTGTCTTGCCTGAAGCAATGGTTCCGGTAATCCCGATTCTCATGTGTCGTCCTCCTGTTCTTTTTATTTCTGGCAGTGCGGGCAGTAGTAGCTGCTGCGGCCGCCGATATATTTGACTTTGATTGGTCCGTGGCAGCGCGGACAGATCTTCTGCATATGCACCGTGCAGTCTGTCTGGAAACGGCCGGTCACACCAAGGGAAGAAGTATAGCTGCGGATCGTGGTGCCTCCTGCCGCAATGGCTGCCTTCATGATCCGTCTGGTGTTATCAACGATGTTCTGCTCGTCTTTTCTGGTAATGCGGCTGCAGCTTCTGCCTGGACGCAGATGGCATGCAGCAAGGATTTCATCCGCATAAATATTGCCAATGCCGGCCACAAAACTCTGGTCAAGCAATAATGACTTCAATGGTTCCTTTCTGCCTTTGCGGTACTGATGTACATAGTCCGCATTGAACGATGGATCAAATGGTTCCGGGCCAAGGCCATGGAAGGATGAAAAGTCATAGTCCAGCGGCAAAATACACATGCGGCCGAATTTGCGGGTGTCGTGATAGCGCAGTGATCGGCCGCTGGCCATCTGAAAGATGACATGCATGTGCCGGTTGACAGGATCTGATGGTGACATGAGATAGAACTTGCCTTCCATGCGCAGATGGACAACAAGGGTCACATGGTCCATGCGGAAGATCAGATACTTGCCGCGCCGCTGAAAGATGCGGAAATGTTCATGCCGCAAAGCATTGGCAAATGATCCTGGATCACCATCGACCGTCTTTGTATAGCGCACCTGTACATCCAGAATCTCATCATCTTTGATCTGATGTTCCAGTGTGCGCACAACCGTTTCAACTTCTGGCAGTTCCGGCATTATTTAGCCTCATACCAGTCTTTGCCAACGGCACATTCTGCTGTCAGCGGCACTTTCAGGCTCATGGCATTAACCATGCCGTCATTGATCAGTGCCTTCATCATGTCAATTTCATCCTGAGGCACTTCAAAGATCAGTTCATCATGCACCTGCAGAATCATGCGGGATTTTACCTTCTTCTCTTTCATTGCCTTGTCAATGCGGATCATGGCCAGCTTGATCAGATCCGCCGCACTGCCCTGAATCGGTGCATTCATTGCTGCCCGCTTGCCAAATTCCCGGATCATCCGGTTTTTGTCATGAATCTCCGGAATCTCTCTTCTTCTGCCAAGCAGTGTTGTCACATAGCCGTTTTTCTCACAGTCTTTGACAACCTGATCCATATAGGTACGGATGCGGGGATACTTCCTGTAGTATGTTTCAATGAAATCACGTGCCTGGGCCACACTGGTGCCAAGCTGCTCACTCAGACCAAAGTCAGAAATACCGTAGACAATGCCGAAATTCACCGTCTTTGCCTGGCGGCGCATCTGCGGCGTCACTTCTTCCTTGGAAACGCCAAACACATCCATGGCCGTCTTGGTATGAATATCAATGCCGTCACGGAAAGCCTGAATCATGCTTGTCTCATCGGCCATATGAGCCAGCATCCGCAGCTCAATCTGGTGATAGTCGCACGAGATCAATACACAGCCTGGGTCGGCCGGGAATGCCTTGCGCACCTCTTTGCCCTGTTCATCGCGCACAGATATGTTCTGCAGGTTAGGCTCGGATGAGGACAGGCGGCCGGTGGTTGTGGCTGCCTGGTTGTAAATCGTATGGATGCGCCCATCTTTGCAGATGTACTTCTTAAGGCCTTCCGCATACGTGCTTAAGATTTTGGCAAGTTTGCGGTAGGCAAGAATATCGTCAATGATCGGATCGGCACCGCGCAGCTTCTCCAGCCGGTCAGCCGATGTGGAACGTTTCGTTCCGCCATACAGTCCCAGATCATCATACAGCACCGATGCCAGCTGTTTGGGCGAGTTGATATTGAACTGTTTATTGGCACGGGTATAGATTCTCTTCTGCAGTTCATCAATCTGGGCCTGTGTCTTGTCAGAAATGGCATCCAGCACCTTTTCATCGCAGCGAATGCCATCACGTTCCATTTCACACAGAATTTCTGTCAGAGGCATTTCCACATCACGGTAGAGATGCGTCATGTTGCAGGAAGTAATGACCGGTTCTGCCTGTTCCACAATTTTGAGGATATTGGCAGCACTTTCCCCGGCAAAGCGGGCTTCTTTCTCTTCATCCACAGAAACGGGCCTGCCTGGTTTGCCAAAGACATCTTCGTAGCTGTCCGTGGTATGCAGATCATACTTCTCTGTAATCTTCTCATTGCTTGTCAGTGTGGAATCTGCCAGAGAGGCTATGATCATGGCATCATCCCTGAAATGAATCTCGATATGGATATTGTGCATGACATGCATGAGACGCTTGACATCATAGCCAGCCGCTTCATATGCCGCCAGATGTTTCAGCAGCTGTGCATCATGAGGAAGATCCTTTGCATTGATATAATACAGGCCTGCCTGGCTGGCAATGCCAAGTCCATAGAGGGATGCCCCCATGAACTGCTGATGGTCATCACAGCCAAATACCGCATAGCGGCCTGTATATACGTTTTCCGGGATCACAGATACACGCTGTACCTGAATCGTTTCTTCTGCTTTTTGTTCCTGATTACCAAGCAGTCTGCTTTGATAGCGGGACGCCAGCATCTTCATGCCAAGTGTTTCAAGGAAATGGACAAGGGATGCATAGTCCGGCATAAAGGTACAGTCTTCCAGCTTGATATCCAGATCGACATCGCGGCGGATGGTTGCCAGCTTTTTGGACAGTGTGGCAAGTTCATGGTTTGCCTGGATCTTTTTGCCAAGGGCGCCTTTGATCTCCTGATCATGGGCAAGCACATTTTCCAGTGTGTCATACTGGTTCAGCAGCTTGACGGCAGTCTTTTCACCAACACCGGGAATACCCGGGATGTTGTCGCTGTGATCACCCATCAGTCCCTTGAGATCAATAATCTGCAATGGCCGGATGCCAAGTTCAGTCTGCATGGATTCCGGCGTCATGATATCCATATCCGTCATGCCCTTTTTCATCAGCAGCACCGACGTTGTATCATCGACAAGCTGCAGCAGATCGTGGTCACTTGTGAAGATAATGGTCTGACAGTCAGGATATTTCTTTGACATGGTGCCAATCAGATCATCGGCTTCTATATCAGGCATCTCCACCCATTTGATGTGGGCAGCGTCCAGAAAGTCACGGACCATCTGAAACTGTGGAACAAGATCATCCGGAGCCGGCTTGCGTCCTCCCTTGTAATCGGCATACAGATCATGCCGGAACGTATGCTTGCCGGCATCAAAAGCAACCAGGACGGCATCTGGCTTCTGCTCATCCAGAGCTTTCTGCAGCATCTGGCAGAAACCAAACACAGCATTGGTCGGCACGCCCTGTGCCGTCGTCATTTTCTTGCCATAGGCAGTGGCATAGTAAGCCCGAAACAGCATGGAATTGCCATCCACCAGCATTAACTTTTTCATCTTTTCGCTACCTCTTCTACTTTCATCCTGCCTGATCTTTCTGTTCCACGATGCTCTGCAGCACAGCCAGGTTCTCGTACATGATGGAAAGGTAGTCCTTGCCATCTTCTTCCTGCTGTGGCGTCAGGCTGCTCAGATTGGAAAGATCAATGCGGGTCAGTCCGCAGTCATTCATAACTCTGTTAAACAGACTCTTCATATCATCCGGCATACTGTCTTCATAAACAATATACTGTACACCATCCGTCTTAATGCGTTGTTCCATCACAGCCAGCTCCTCTTCATCCGGCAGTACACCATAGCGGCTCAACACAAGCGGATATACCTGGAAGCCATATGTTTTCTGCCAGTTGCCAAAGCTTGGCGTCACTGTCACAAACCGCAGCGTGATGGACTGGTCCGCTGCCTGGGTGGCCAGAGCCTGATACTGTGCATCCAGATCAACCAGATCCGCTTCCAGCTTCTTGAAATTTGTTTCGTACAGGTCTGTATTCTCCGGATAGGTCTTCTCCAGCCAGCTCAGGATATCTTTTGCCATCGAGAGCATCAGTACCGGATCATTCCACAAAGAAACATCTTTTTCATACATATCTGTCTGATCAAACAAAGCAGAATCATACCAGGCAGATTCCTGATAATCTGAGGCACTGCTGCTGTCATCAGGCGTATAGCGCGCAAAGTCATAAACAGCATTGTGGGCAGACAGATCCAGCACCGGCGTACCGCTGGACGCGATCTCATTCTGGTACACTGAAAGATATGGCTCTAGGTCGCCAATATGCATAAAGACAGCACTCTTGGCAAGGATATCCTGATAATTGCTCTGGATCTGTGCTCTCTGGGCAGTCTGCCCATCCTGCAGGGATACAGTGGTAACGGTATTCTGGGCAAGTGCGCTCACAAGCCAGCCAATGGGGTAAATACTGTAGGCAATCTGGGTGCGCACAGAAACACAGCCCGGCAGACAGCCAAGCAGGCAGACACAAAGCACGCAGGCAAGCAGGATCCGGGTACAGTGCCCCAGACCATGTTTTGTGCTGCGGGATATCTGCTGTATTCTGTTTTTCCTGCCGGCCTTGTTTCTGATCAATGTGCACCTTCTTCTGTCATATCATTTTACCATCAGGCACAAGTCTCATCCATGGCATCTTTCAGCAGACCTTCTGCCGCAAAGGAATAATACCCGTTTGCGGTCACAATGATGTGATCAATGACCGCAACTCCCATCATTCTGCTGGTTTCACACATCAGTTTGGTCAATGACAGGTCTGCGCCGCTTGGAACAAGTGAGCCGCTGGGATGGTTATGCACCATCATGAAGGCAGAACTATTGGCCAACAGTGCTTCCTTGAAAACTTCCCGGGGATACACGCGGGCATCATTCAGTGAGCCGGTGAACAAGACACGGTAACTGATCAGGTGCAGACCGGCGTCCAGGTACACAACCAGAAAGTTTTCCTGCATGGATGAGCCGATTTCTTTCTGCAGCCAGTGAAACAGCCGTTCCGGTGTATCCAGGATGCTGCCCTGCGAAACACGCTCCAAAGCGACTCTTCGTGACAGTTCCATGGCCGCCACGATTTCCAGCGCCTTGACTTTGCCAATGCCTGAGATTCTGGTCAGCTCAGGTACGCTCATTGCAGAAACACCGGCAACACTGCCTGCTTTCTTTAAAAGATCACCAGCCGTGTCGACAGCACTTCTGCCTTTAGTGCCGGTACGAATTAAGATGGCCAGTAGCTCAGGTGTGCTCAAAGCACGCATGCCAAACTGCAGGCCTTTCTCCCGCGGTTTCTCAGCCGCAGGAAGATCTTTGATCATTGCCATAACGATACCTCCACCTGTATATAGGCATCCAATATGGCAGATTCCCTGAAAAATATGATGAAATTGGTATCTGCACAAAGCAATACACATTCATTTGTCTTTGCTTACTGTCATTTCCCTGCGCAGATAATGATCCACAATATATTGATCCGCAGGCAGCCAGGCAACACTGTCCAGCTCGCCTGGGGACAGCCATCGTGCCGCTTCATGTTCCAGCAGTTCAAGAGATCCATGCTTTACACGGACAGAAAACACCTGCATGGAAAGATGAAACTGTGGATAATCATATTCCACACTGCCGATAAAATTTCCAACGATAATGTCAGTATTCAGTTCTTCCTTGATTTCCCGCACAAGTGCCTGTCGGGCACTCTCCCCTGCTTCAATCTTCCCGCCAGGAAACTCCCAGCCGTCTTTGAATTTCCCATAGCCGCGCTGCGTTGCAAAGATCTTGTCATCTTTGCAAATCACAGCAGCCGCCACATGGATCTGCTTCAATTCTTTTATCATAACTACAATCATACGTCCTTTCTGCCGAAAAAAAAGAGATGCACTTCCTGTACATCTCAAAGCATGCCAATGACAAATCCTACTGCGATCAGAAGGATGGCACATTTCCACATGGACCAGTTTTTCCTGGTTAGCAGCCAGTATGTCACCAGAGCTGCACACAGACCAATCAGGCCTGGTACTACCTGGCTGGCAAGAACCATCGGCTGCAGGAATGCATTGGAAGCACGCAAACCATGTACACCAATCTGGCCGGTGAGCAATGAGCCAAAGCCAATGATGGCACCTGTCATAAACAGACCGGAGATGCGGGCTGCCTTACTCCATGAATCCTTTTTAGCAATCAGTTTCTCTGCGGATGCAGTGCCGCCTTTGTAACCGACGTTGATCAATACAAAGCGCAGAATCACATGCAGGATGAAGGAAACAGCCGCCACAATAACAACACCCCAGGCATTGCCGCTGCTGACCATACTGTAAACAGCACCAAGCATAATGGGCAGCCAGAGTCCATAGACAAGTGCACGCTCCAGTCCGCTTGCGGCAAGTGCCAGCGTCGTGCGCAAAGAGCGGATCACAGATGGATCTGCCTTCTGTGCTTCCAGTGAGAGAACCACGCCCATCACATAAGACGAAAAGAGATAGGATGGATCATTGAATTCCAGATTATGGCCAAGCGATATGGCAAGATCCTGCGGATTGGAATGAATCTTTTTCAGGCCTGGTTCCATTGCCCATGTCCAGCCTGTGGAAGCAGCCGTTTCTGCATTTTCACCGGCGTGGGTAAAAAATGAACGGAACGCAATTTTCCGCAGTGTTTTCTTATCCAGCGGAAATGCTTCCTTTGTATCCGTATACGGCGTTGTTCCTACCACCATTTTTCAGCCTTTCCTTTCTTTTCTACAGTACTGTTCTTTACCGGAGCAGCAGTTTCCTTATTCTGCTGGGTAAAATGCCAAAGCACAAAGGCACCAATGCCAAGAGCCAGCAGACCACAGGCAAACTGTCCATAGGAACCAGATTTGGATGCCAGTGCAGCAACGGCAAAGCCGGAAAGCAGTGCAGCTGGATATTCCTGATAGTAAAGATTGCGCATGACAACCGCAATACCAAGGAACTGCAGCATGGCAGCAGCTGTGGCAATCCCATGGAACAGCCATGGCAGATCATTCATCCAGCCATCAATCACATTGACAGCATCTGCCCCAAGACCATACGCATAATAACCGGCAATTGCGGCAAGCACGCCGCGGATCAACATTGGTCCAAACACAGCAATGGTGCTTGCTTTTCCCTTTTCTGCTGTTTTTCTGGCAGCTGGCAGAAACAGTGTGCCGATCAGCCGGCACAAGCCGTCCATGGCACAGGCAAAGCCAAACGCCAGAATCCCAGCACTGAGATCACCTGCCTGCACGCCTCCGCGCACAGCGGCAATCACAGCGATGGCACAATAGATGCCTGCGCCAGTGTCATCACGCTGTGTAGTGCTGTAAAACAGCTGACAGGCAGCACCAATCGTAACCCCTGTCTGTACATTGTGTAGCAGGGCACCGATCAACGTACATACGACCAGCGGCATATGCAGGATCTTTGTACCAACAACACCATCAATGGCAAGTACAAAGAGAGCCAATGCCATTCCAATCTGCATAATTTTTTCTCCTTTACAACTTCTGCTGTCAATGAACACAGCAGCCTGAGCAGCACAAAGCTGTTCGTCTTTTTTATTATATCAGGAAGTATATGCCGGGGCCAAATCGAAACAATATGCCAGCTTATGAACAAACAGAAAACAGCAAAAGTGCTACAGTGGAAACAGGAGGTGTTTGTAATGAAAATCAAGAGTACGCGTATCTGGATTGCCGGTGATTTCATGCCGGGTGTCATTGAAATCTCAGGAAAATCGATCGTCAGTGTGCTGCCCTATGAGACACAGGCAGACATTGATTATGGTGATCTCCGCATAGTGCCAGGATTCATTGACATTCACTGTCATGGTGCTTATGGCTTTGATACCAACTATGCCAATGAAGAAGGCCTGAAGAAATGGACAAAGAACATTGTGCATGAAGGCGTAACCGGTTTTCTTGCCACAACCATTACTGAGATGAAGCCTGTGCTGACAAAGGCTGTAGAAAATGCGGCAAAGGTACATGATGAAAACAGTTATGAAGGAGCCAGGATTCTAGGTATTCACTTTGAGGGACCATATCTCGATATGGCAAAGAAAGGTGCACAGCCGGCAGCGGCCATTGTTCCCCCTTCTGTGGAAGAGTTCAAGGAATATCAGAAGGCAGCCCACAATCTGATCAAAGTGATCACCCTTGCCCCGGAACACGACAAGGACTTCGCCTTAACACGGTATGCCAGCACGCATGGTACGGTTGTGTCCATGGGA
Organism: Grylomicrobium aquisgranense; assembly: GCF_033971865.1. Lineage (NCBI taxonomy): Bacteria > Bacillati > Bacillota > Erysipelotrichia > Erysipelotrichales > Erysipelotrichaceae > Grylomicrobium > Grylomicrobium aquisgranense. The sequence continues at coordinate 98,320 of NZ_JALBUR010000007.1, forward strand.
CATACATCTGCTACATATGAGCAGGCGATGATGGCAGTGGCCAATGGTGCCTCTTCCATCACCCATACCTACAATGCAATGTCCCCATTCAGCCACAGACAGAATGGTATGGTTGGTGCAGCTCTGAGACTGCATGACCTGTACAGTGAAGTCATCTGTGACTGCAACCACTCCACACCGGAAGCACTGAACATCTTCTTCCGTGAAAAAGACAGCACAAAGGCAATCATGATCTCTGATGCATTGATGTGCAAGGGATACCCAGTCGGCACAAAGTTTGAATTCGGCGGCCAGGGAATCGTCATCTATCCGGATGGATCCGCCCACCTGATCAAAGAAGGCAACCTGGCCGGATCAACCATGAAAACCAATGAAGGCCTGCGCAACCTGGTAGAAAGAGCACTCGTACCATTCGACAAAGCTCTCAACAGCTGTACATGCAACCCGGCAACACTGCTGCATATGGACGACCATCTTGGCTATATCAAAGTCGGCTATGATGCGTCCATTACCATTCTCAATGATGATTACAGTGTTGCTTCGTGCTTTGTTGAAGGCATCAAACAATTCTGAAATAACAGCCTGCACATGCAGGCTTTTTTCATGCACGCACAAAAAAAGCAGGATTTCTCCTGCCCATGGTCACTTCTATTAGAGCTTGACAACGTTTTCAGCCTGCGGGCCTCTGTCAGTATCCTTGACATCGAAGCTTACAGCCTGACCTTCGTCAAGAGTCTTGAAGCCTTCACCCTGAATGGCAGAGTAATGAACGAAAATATCCTTTCCGTCATCACCTGTAATGAAACCATAGCCCTTTTCAGCGTTGAACCACTTTACTTTTCCTGTAGCCATCTAACTCTATCTCCTTACCTACGCGAAACATTATAACACGTTTTCATCTCATCAAAACAATCTTGTAAATTTACATGACAATTTGTAAAAACAAAACAGCCCGAAGGCTGTCTTATAAAACATCATTTACTGTTTCGGAACTTTGACAGTTTGCTTTGAATAGAATTTCTCGAAAACCGCATGACTGCGGCTTTTTCTTTGTCTATTTTTGTCAAATTTCTTGTATTTTTATGTTGTATGTGTTGTATGTTTTATGGTACAATAGTCCTGTAGAAGGTATGCTGGCATGAAACTTTACTATGATAAGCGTTTGAAAGATCCAACCTACTATGCTCAGATGGGTTTCCGTACGACTGATGGCAAATCAACTACCAAGAATGTGAAAAAGCTGGGAAAGCATTCTGAGCTTCTTAAGATTACTGATGATCCCGTTGCTTACTGCAAGCAGCTGATCGCCAGGATGAATGAAGATTCCAGGCAGGGAAAAGAGTCTGTTCAGATCTCTGTTGATCTCAACGAAAAAGTTGACCAGACTTCCG
>NZ_JALBUR010000008.1:0-81766 GCF_033971865.1 Grylomicrobium aquisgranense
CAGCAGAGCTGGCGGCGAAACCATTGGCCTGTGGGGTGGGAGAGCATTTGTCCCTGATACACGTATAACAGAATGGCTAAATACCGCGAACTGTTGAAAATTCGAGACTCTTTCCTCATGCCTTCAACAGCAAAGGGAAAATGATACAAATCAGAAACTAGCACTTGACATTGGCTTTTACATAACAGAGCATAGCACCATGAATCTTTAGGAGTCCTTATTAGTCAAATCAATCATTCAGCCCTATTTCATGGGCTTTTTTTGATGCGTGAAAATTTGACAAATTTATTTTTTAACTATTCTATATATGGTGATATGGTGTTATAATATAGAAGGGTGCTCTATGGCCTACTTTCTTAAGAAATCTAACCTGAAAAAAGGTGTCTATCTGCAGATCTACGAGTCTTTCTACAACCCGGAAAGGAGACAGACCTGCCATCGTTCTTACAAGGCTTTGGGCTATGTAAATGATTTGAAGACTGATGAAATTCCGGATCCTGTCACTCACTACAAACAAGTTGTTGAAGAGATGAATCAGGAACGCAAGAAAGAGAAAGTCAAACGCATCTCTGCTTCTTCTCCGATGCGCTCCTTAGGCTACTTTCCCCTGCAGGCAATTCTCGAAAAGCTGCAGGTGAAAAGATTTATCGATCTGTATCAGCTTACTAATGACTTTCAGTTCAAGATTTCTGATGTTCTCTTTTCGTTGATCTATGCGCGTGCTATTAATCCATGCAGTAAATTACGCACTTTCCACGAGGTGCTGCCATTCCTGTTTCAGGAATATGATTACTCCTATAATCAGATGCTCAAAGGAATAGAGTTTCTTGGAAGTAATTATGAAAAAATTGTTGAATTATTTACTGCTCAGGTTTCCGAAAAGTACGATCTTTCCACTTCGATAACATACTTTGACTGCACAAACTTCTATTTTGAAATTGACCGTGAAGACGATTTCAGAAGAAAAGGGCCAAGTAAGGAAAACAGGAAAGATCCTATCATTGGGCTTGGCCTTCTGCTGGATGCCAACCAGATTCCGATTGGGATGAGAATGTATCCAGGGAACGAATCCGAGAAACCAGTTCTCAGGGATATTATTGCCTCTATGAAAAACAGACAAGGCATTAAAGGGAAAACCATACAGGTGGCTGACAAGGGACTCAACTGCTCTGAAAATATCATTAACGCGGTAAGCAATGGTGATGGCTATCTCTTCTCTAAATCTGTAAAGACACTTCCTGAAAAGGAAAAAGTATGGGTTCTTCTGGAAAACGGATATCAGAATGTTACGAACCCAGATGGAAGCCTTAAATACAAATGGAAGGCATGTGTCGACAAATTCCCATATACCTATACAGACAAAGACGGCAAAAAACATACAGTCAATTTAAAAGAAAAACGGGTTGTAACATACAATCCGCAGCTGGCTAAAAAGAAGAAATTTGAAATCATGAAAATGGTTGATAAAGCCACCAGATTATCTCAGTCTATGGCCAAGAAAAATGAATATGGTGAATCTTCAAAATACGTCACATTCAAGTCAACCAGTAAAGGCGAAAAGACAGATGACAAGGTGGTTACAGAGATAAATGAAGCGCAAATCGAGAAAGACCTTAAGCTGGCAGGTTATAACCTGCTGGTAACTTCAGAAGTTAATATGGCTCCCAAAGACATCTACAGCACCTATCACAATCTCTGGCGTATTGAAGAATCCTTCCGGATCATGAAATCCGACCTGGATGCACGCCCTGTATTCTTGCAGAAAGAAGACACAATCAAAGGACATTTTCTGATCTGTTATCTGACAGTTCTTCTGGGCAGGATCCTTCAATTTAAGATTTTGAAAAATAAATACTCTTCATCAGAAATATTCAATTTCATGAAGGAATTCAATGTAGTAGAAGCAGATGGAAAATACATCAATCTGGCAACCAACAGTCCCTTTATAAAGGAATTTGCAGAGATGACAAAGCTGCCTCTGGATCACTATATATTGAACTCCAGAAAAATAGAAAAAGTGCTGAACTTCCGATTCTGATATCGGAGGTTTAGCACCATTTTTTAACGTTAACTTCTAAAGTCAGGTTATATTAATCGAATTCATGAATTTTGCAAAGCTGTCTGGTTCTTGTTTGATCCTTGTTTGAAAAGGTTCACTTCACTTTGTTCACCCGCCTTCACTGCAGAAGACTCTCTTTTTGTGTCTGGTTTTGCCAAATATGTGAAAAGATGCGGAATATTAACAGAATTTTCTTCGTTTTCTACATCATTTTTCGGGCTGTGTCGCAATAATTGCGGATGTGGTCTTGTTGGATGACAGCGTTTTCAACTACAATGTCTAAAGAGAATTGTGAGGAAATTAACTTGTCGATTGATGTATTGGAATTGAAGGAGAGTGTCCAGGAGGACAATGCTGTGTGGGCAAAGAAGGTGGAGGACCTTCTGCGCGCGCATCATGTGTTTCTGGTGAATGTGATGTCGACGCCTGGAGCGGGCAAGACAAGTACGCTTGTGCGGACGATTGAAATGCTCAAAGGGCAGTACCGCATCGGTGTGCTGGAAGCAGATGTGGATGCTGTGGTGGATTCGGATACGGTAGAAAAAGCCGGAGCGAAGGCACTGCAGATACATACCGGTGGATCCTGCCACATGGACGCAAAGATGACATACGAAGGTCTTGTAAAACTTGGCCTGGATGATGTAGATCTTGTGTTTCTGGAGAATGTCGGCAATCTGGTGTGCCCGGCGGAATTTGATGTCGGTGCCCAGTTGAAGGCGATGATCCTGTCTGTGCCGGAAGGTGATGATAAACCGCTGAAATATCCGCTGATGTTTCAGGTGTCTGATGTCATGCTCATCAACAAGATTGATGTGATGCCGGTATTTGACTTTGATGTGGAAAAGGCAAAGAAGCGTGTAAAAGAGCTGAACCCGGATATGGAAGTCTTTGAGATATCCGCAAAGACAGGGGCAGGCTTTGATGCCTGGGTCAATGATCTTCAAAGGCGGGTGATGGTAGAATGAAAGTGATTGAGCTGCATGAATCCGTGACGGCATCGAATGACCATGATGCAGATGTGCTGCGGGCAAAGATGAAGATGGATGGCACACTGCTGATCAATCTGATGAGTTCACCTGGTTCTGGGAAGACAACCTTGTTAAAGGGAACCGTAAAAGCAATGCCGGATGTGCATATTGCGGTGATGGAAGCAGATATTGCCAGTGATGTGGATGCGGTGACAATGGCGCAAAACGGTGCCGAGAGCATTCAGGTGCATACCGATGGGATGTGCCATATGGATGCCGGCATGACGGCTGAAGGATTGCGGCATATGAACCTGCAGGACATCGACCTTGTATTTCTGGAAAATGTGGGCAATCTGATCTGTCCGGCGGAGTTTGATACCGGGGCAGGAAAGAATGTGATGATTCTGTCTGTGCCGGAGGGGGATGACAAGCCGCTGAAGTATCCGCTGATGTTTTCAAAGGCGGATGCGCTTGTGATCAGTAAGATGGATACGGCAGCGTACTTTGATTTTTCATTGGAGAAATGCATGGAACGCGTGAAGCGGCTGAATCCGGATATTGAGGTGTTTCCGCTTTCGGCGAAAACTGGTGAAGGAATGGACGCATGGTGCGGCTGGCTGAAGGACCAGGTGCAGGCATGGAAAAAGGGAGAACAGAAATGAAAGAGCAGAAGAATCGAATGACCAATGAGAGAGACTGGCAGCCGGGGCCTGCGGATCGGATTACAGATCCGGAGAAGAAGCGGCTGCTGATCAAGCTTGCCGGAATGATCACGGACCGCTATGTGGCAAAATATACCCATACGATCAAAGAGGATGATCCGGAGGTATGGTGTTTGAATGAGGTGCTGAGCAAGCAGGAAGTCAAAGTGATGCTCAGCTTCCACAAGACAAGGGTGAATCTGGATCTGGAGGAGATTGCACGCCGCAATCATCTGAGCATGAAGGATACCAGGGATATCGTGGATCATCTGATGTGGATTGGCTGTCTTGAGACAAACCGTGAGAATGAGGATCATCATCTGCAGTATGATGTGCCGATCTTTGTGCCGGGTATTGCCGAGTTCATGATGATGAATGAAGAGCTTCTCAAGGAACATCCAAATATTGCGACGTTCTTCAATCTGATGACGCAGATGCCGCTGGAGGGTATTACGCCGATGGTGCCGTTAGGCGGAGCGGGTGTTGGCATGCATGTCATTCCGGTAGAGAAGGCAATTGAATCGGAAAGCTCTTCTGTTCCGGTGGAGCATATTTCCCACTGGCTGGAAAAGTATGATGGAAAACTGTCTGTGGGTGCATGTACATGCCGCCGCCAGCAGAGGATGCGCGGTGAAGGCGATGGCGAGATTGAGCAGGACTGCTGCATCGGCTTAGGCGATCTGGCGGAGTGGTGTGTCAATACAGGCCGCGGCCATTACATTACCAAGGAAGAAGCACTGGAGATCATTGAACGCAGTGAGCGTCATGGCTTTGTGCATCAGACAACCAATATTGATGGCGAGGACAAGATTGTCGGTCTGTGCAATTGTGCCCCGGGTGTGTGCAATGCGATCCGTACAAGCCAGCTGTACAATACGCCGAATATGAGCCGGAGTGCGTACCGTGCCCATGTGGATCATGACAAGTGCGTTGCCTGCGGCAAGTGCGTAGAGGTATGTCCGGTAGGCGCTGCCAAGCTTGGCCAGAAGCTGTGCCACAAGGATGGCAGTCCGTTTGTGTATCCAAAGACATTGCTGCCGGATGAGACAAAGTGGACGGCTGACAACTGGAATCCGCATTATCGTGAGGATGCCAAGATCAACTGCTATACAACCGGAACGGCGCCATGCAAGACCGCATGCCCGGCCCATCTGGCTGTGCAGGGCTATGTGCACATGGCAGGTGAAGGCAGATATCTGGACGCTTTGAAGCTGATCAAGCAGGATAATCCATTACCGGCTGTGTGCGGCTATATCTGCAACAAGCGCTGTGAGCAGGAGTGCACAAGAGGCACGATTGACCGTGCTGTTTCGATTGATGAGATCAAGAAGTTCATTGCCATGCAGGAACTTGACGCGGATAAGCGCTATGTACCGCTTTGTGAAACAGATCATGGCGGCTTCTGGGGACCGGACTATAAGATGGCTGTCATCGGTGCCGGTCCGGCGGGTATTTCCTGTGCGTACTATCTGCGGGAAAGAGGCTATGATGTCACCGTCTTTGACAAAGAAGAAAAACCAGGCGGCATGCTTGCCTATGGTATTCCTTCCTTTGTGCTGGAAAAGAACATCCTCGCTGCTGAGATTGATGTCCTGAAGCAGATGGGTGTGGAATTCCGCATGGGATGCGAAGTTGGCAAAGATGTGACAATTGATCAGCTGCGCAAAGACGGCTACAAGGCTTTCTATCTTGCAATTGGTCTCTGGGGCGGCAGAAAGACGAATGTACCGGGTGAAGACAGTGAGGGCGTGGAGTCTGCTGTTTCCTTCCTGCACCGTACCAATGTTGACCATCACATCAGTCTTGATGGTGATGTGGTGATTGTCGGCGGCGGCAATGTTGCCATTGATGCAGCCAGAACGGCTGCCCGCCTGACCAAGGGCAAAGTAACGATGCTGTGCCTGGAGGGTGAGCATGAAATGCCGGCTGCGGATGATGAAGTCGCTGCGGCAAAGGCAGATGGCGTTGAGATTCACAATGGCTGGGGCCCGAAGGAAATCCTGGCAAAGGATGGCAAGGTCACTGGCATTGTGTTTAAGAAGTGCCTGCGTGTGAAGGATGAAACAGGACGCTTCAATCCGCAGTATGATGAGAATGATACGATGGAGATTGCCTGCAGCTATGTCGTTGAGGCTATTGGCCAGGCACCGGTATGGAAGGATCTTCTCAAGGGTACGAAGGTTGAACTGGCCCGCAATGGCTGTGTGAAGGCAGATCCAGTGACGTATCAGACTGGTGAGGAAGATATCTTCGTTGGTGGTGATATTTATCATGGTGCCAGATTTGCAATTGATGCCATTGCCGAAGGTAAGAAGGCATCAGAGTCCATGCATAGATTCGTCCATGAGGGACAGTCTTTGACCATTGCACGTGATCTGCGTGAGTTCATTGCCCTGGACAAGGATGATATTGAGATTGAATCGTATGACAATGCCAAGCGGCAGATGCCGGCAATGCGGAAAGTGGACGATCCGTTTGAAAATCCGGTCACAACATTGACAGAAGAACAGGTGTCCACAGAGGCAAAGAGATGCCTTGGCTGTGGTGCAACAACGGTGGATGTCAACCGGTGCATTGGCTGTGGTCTGTGTACAACCAGATGCGAGTTTGATGCGATTCATCTGGAGCGTGATCTGCCGGATGCCTCGAGAATGATCAGGGCAGAGGACAAGATGAAGCTGATTGCGCCATATGCAGCAAAGCGTGAGATGAAGATTCTGTTCAACCACAAGAAGAAAGCAGACAACAATGCATGAGATGGGCATTGTCTTCCATCTTGCCAAAACACTGGATGACATGGCAGTGCAGCAGCACATCACAAAGTATGGGTCAGTGACGCTGCAGGTGGGTGAAGTGTCCGGCATCATGACGGATTACTTCACAGACTGCTGGAACTATTTCCGGAACCGGCATCCGCTGTTAACAGAATGTGAGCTGAAGATCGAAGAGATTCCTGCTGTCACGATGTGCGGTGACTGCGGCAAGACGTATCCAACTGTCAGATATGCCAAAATCTGTCCCTATTGCCATAGTGAGAATACGTGGCTTGTGACAGGCAATGAATGCATCATCAAGGAAGTAGAGGCGGAGACGGATACAGAGCAGGAAGACACAAGTGTAAGTGTTGAACCGATGCAGTAATCAGGAAAGAAAGCGTCAGCAGGATTGGAGTGAACCCAATTCGTTGGACAAAATAAGTTAGTTAGATAAAAAGGCTTGGCTCCTTGCATCGCAAGGCGTCAGGCCTTTTTCATCTGACTTGGATCCGTTCCGTGTTGTAATAGACAATATATTCTTTCTTGTGAAGAAGAATACGAGTTTCGTTAACTTAATCTTTTAGACATCCAATCGGGGCAATATACTCCATCAGCACGTTGCTACGCATATTTTCCAACTGCTGTAAGAACCATTAAGAAAGAAGATTCTTTCTTTTTATCAGTGTCAATACTATCGAAAAGCTTATTCAACGTTTTAGCGCCGCCTAATTTTATTTCTACCAGCCCATATAGTCCATTCCTGAGAAGAATCACAGCATCGCATTCCAGACCATTTTTATCTCGATAATGATATACCTGTCCACCAAGTGATTCAGAATATACTCGTATATCACGGATATACATTGATTCAAACATCAGGCCAAACGCATTCAGATCCTGTATCAAATCCTGTGGCCCAAGACCTTAAGCGGCTGTCCCTATTGAGGGATCACTGAAATACCTTGTATCAGTTGTTCGTATCGCTGCTTTAGATCTCAGATTTGGATTCCATGCTGGCATATCTTCAATAATAAATGCCATCTTTAAAGCATCAATGTAAGAATAGACGGGTTTTATATCCAGAGAGTCCATAGCATTGGCAAGCATGTTCTGCTGAATGGATTCGATTGATGTTTGAGATCCCTGATTCCTTGCAATTGGCCAGTTTTCTCGGCAGGTAAGATTCCGTTTCCCTGCAAACAGGTCCGCAAGATTGATGTTACCGTTTGACTCACAGTGACATAGTCCTCATTCTGAGCTAGAAAATTCTGCCAGTACCCGAATGAAATACTTTGTTTCATTCAGGAGATATGGCCGAACCGGTAAGAATAAACTGACCTGTCTTGTTTCTGTGATCAACTTCAAAACGAACAGTATCCCATAACTCCGGTGCTATCTGCCATTCATCAATTAGTCTTGGCGTTGCTCCAGTTAAAAGAAATGATGGATTAATCTGAGCCATGCGCAGATTTTCATCCCTATCCTCAGGAAGAGACATATAGTGAATACTTTTAGCTTTTTGCTCGGCCGTGGTTATTTTTCCACACAGTTTCGGCCCTTCAATCAATTACCTGCATAAACAACCAGATTGTAGTGATTACCATCAAGTATAAAAAGAGGGATCATAAATGGATTGGTATCCTCGTTCCATTATTGTTAGACCATTTAATAAAAACAATTTTCTTCAGAATTTCAGAGAAATTAAATACAAAAATGACCGAGTGTCAATTATTTAGAATGTTCTGGTTGAATCGGTATTAGATAAAGATTATAACTTTACGGTAGGTATTATGATATATGACTTCCGGTCATTATTTTAAATACTGAACAAAGGAGGGAAAACATGCTGAAAAAATTCAGCCGGGGTGTCGTAAAACATCGGATTCTGGTGCTGATTATTGCGGTGATACTTCTGATTCCGTCAACGATTGGCTATCTCCATACCAAGGTGAATTACGATATGCTCACATACCTGCCGAAAGACATCGATACGATGAAGGGACAGGATATATTGGAAGATGAGTTTGGAACCGGTGCCTTCTCTATGTTTATTTGTGAGGGCATGAGTGATAAAGACGTTTCCAAGATGAAGGCTCAGATTGAAAAGGTAGATCATGTTAAGAATGTACTTTGGTATGATTCAGTCGCTGATCTGTCTATTCCGAAGGAAATGTTGCCGGATGAGATTTATAAGGTTTTCAACAATGGCGATAAAGATGCGACGATGATGGTGATCGTTTTTGATCAGACCACATCTGAGGATGGTACGATGGAGGCCTGCACACAGATCCGTCAGATTGCCAATAAGCAGTGCTTCTTATCAGGTATGACTGCTGTGTTGATTGATACAAAGAATCTGGCCGATAAGGAAGCACCTGTATATGTTGGTATTGCCGTTTTGCTTTCTGTGATTGTATTGATGTTGGCAATGGACTCTTATATCGTTCCATTCCTGTTCTTAGCATCTATTGGATGTGCAATTATTTATAATTTAGGATCGAATAACCTGATACTGGGGCAAATATCTTACCTTACCAAGGCCATTGCGGCAGTGCTGCAGTTGGGCGTGACGATGGATTATTCCATCTTCCTATGGCATTCATACTCGGCAAGATTAAAGGAAGGCAAGGAAAGAGATCAGGCAATGGAAGAAGCCATTGAGGAGACCTTCTCTTCGATCATTGGTTCTTCTGTAACGACGATTGCTGGATTTATTGCCCTTTGCTTTATGCGGTTTACCTTAGGTCTGGATCTTGGCTTGGTTATGGCAAAGGGTGTTCTGTTTGGCGTAATCAGCTGTGTTACGATTCTTCCGTCATTGGTTCTCTGCTTTGATAAGCTTCTTAAGAAGACAAGTCATAAGCCAGTTATGCCTGATGTGGGTAAGATTGGCGGCTGGGTTACAAAGCATTCGGTTGTATTCCTGGTGATTGCATGTGTACTGCTTGGACCAGCTTATTATGGTTATACACACACGAAGGTATATTACAATCTGGATAGAAGTCTTCCTTCCTCCTTTGATTCAATTATTGCCAATAACAAGTTGGCTGATGAATTTGATCAGCAGGCAACACATGTACTGATGATTAATTCGGATGTTTCAGATAAGGATATTCAAAAGATGGCAAATCAGATGGAAGACGTAGATGGCGTGAAGTTCGTCATTGGTCTGAATACAATTAAGCCATCTGATCTGCCTAAGGAGATGATTCCGGATAATATCAGAAATTCTCTGGAAGATGGTAACTGGCAGTTAATTATGATTGGCTCTAAGTATAAGGTTGCGTCTGATGAAGTGAGTGATCAGATCAGTGAGCTGCAGAAGATTGCTAAGACATATGATAGCAACTCCATGTTAATTGGTGAGGCTCCTGCGACAAAGGATCTGATTGAGATAACCAATCAGGACTTTGCGACAGTTAGTTCGGTATCTATTGGTATTATCTTTGTGATCATTGCATTGGTATTCCGTTCAATTTCTCTGCCATTTATTCTGGTTGCAGTTATCTATTTAGGTATCTTTATTAACTTAGGTATTCCATGTTATACGGGAACGGAGCTGCCGTTCATTGCATCGATTATCGTATCAACGATTCAGTTGGGTTCGACGGTTGACTATGCCATTCTCTTAACAACAAGATATCGTCGTGAGCGTGGCCATGGGGTTGAAAAGCATGAGGCAATTAAACAGGCTTTGACAACCAGTGCAAATTCAATTCTCACTAGTGCGGTTGCTTTCTTTGCGGCAACATTCGGTGTAGGTCTTTATTCCAATATTGATATGGTTTCATCGCTATGCATACTGATGGCACGTGGTGCTCTTATTTCTATGATGTGCGTTATATTCGTACTTCCAAGTATGCTTGTGCTTCTGGACAAGGTGATTGACAAGACATCCATGAAGCAGAAAGGCTGATACAACAAAAGGAGGAAATCAAATATGAAAAAATTTCTCAGGGCAGCGGGTGCTGCGGTATTGGCAGCTTCATTGGTTGGCTGCTCGGTATATGCAGAGAGTGATTCTTCTGCGGATAATAACAAAGACAGTGAAAAGACAGAGGAAAAATCTTCTGATACGACGAAAGCTCTTTCCTATAGTTCTGATCAGACAGGCAAGGAAGAAACCGTCTATGTGTTCACCGATGCAAATGGGCAGCAGAATAAGGTGATTGTTTCTGATAAGCTGCATACAGCTGGACAGAGTGGTTCCATTAAGGATTATTCTGATCTGAAGGCTATTATTAATGTGTCAGGTGATGAAGAGTTCACTCAGGATGCAGATGGTAATATCACTTGGCAGTCAGATGGAAAAGATATTTCTTATCAGGGTACATCTGATAAGGAAATTCCGGTAGATGTTAAGGTTACATATTATCTGAATGATCAGGAAGTAAGTGCTGATCAGATCAGTGGTGCTTCAGGTCATATAAAGATTCGGTATGACTATACAAATAATGCGACGGAACAGGTTGCGATTAATGGTCAGACCGAAACTGTTAAAGTTCCGTTTGCAATGGTAACTGGTTTAATTCTGAATGATTCTTTCTCGAATGTATCTGTCACAAATGGAAAGATGATTCAGTATGAGAACAATGATATTGTCTATGGTATTGCCTTCCCAGGTTTAAAGGATTCTCTGAAGCTTGATTCCTATGATGATATTGATTTGGATAACTATGATATTCCGGAATATGTTGAGATCGAGGGTGATACAACAAACTTCGGTATTGATATGTCCATGACATATGCATCAAGCAACTTATTGAATGATCTGGCTGGATCGGAGGATATTGATCTGTCTGATCTGACCAACAGTGTGAATGATCTGGATAATGCGGCTACTCAGTTGGTTGATGGAACTAAGACACTGAAAGATGGTACTTCCCGGTTGAAGGATGGGGCTAATACCTTAAAGGATGGTTCTCAGTCATTGGCTGATGGCACAAAGACCTTGAGCAGTGGTGCTGGTACGTTGAAGAATGGAACAGCAACATTAAATGATGGTGCTAATCAAGTGAATGATGGTGCAAAGCAATTAAACGATGGTGCTAATCAAGTGAATGATGGTGCTTCTCGGTTGGCGGATGGTGCTTCTCAGTTAAAAGATGGCGCTGTGCAGTTAGATAATGGCGCAGATCAGGTAAAGAATGGTGCTGGCCAGGTTGATGATGGTGCAGCACAGCTAAATGATGGTGCTTCCCAGTTAGCAGATGGTACATATTCCTTAGCATCTAATATGAAGACAGCTGATTCTGGTGCACAGGATCTTGCAAAGGGTGCTCAGTCTGCATTGACTGGCGCAAATAAGCTCTCTACAGGTGCATCTTCTGTTAATACAGGTGTGCAGTCTTTAGTAAGTCAATTAAGAGGTTTGACATCTAAGGCGAAGACACTTCTGGATGGCTTAAGTGCTATTTCTAAAGGTGCAGGAGATATTTCTACAGGTGCACAATCTATTTCTACAGGTGCACAATCTATTTCCACAGGTGCTGAGTCAATTCAGAACATTCTGACATCTAAGGATCCTGTACAGGTTCAAGGACAAACAGTTGGAAGTGTAAATGCTAATCTTGATGCAATTAAGAGTGGACTTGCATCTTCTGCTTCTAATACTGCTGCCCAGGATGCAATTACAAACCAGGTGGCGGCTTTAGCTAAATATGCAGACTCTATACCAGATGAAACACAGCGTAATGCATATATGGCTTCTATTCAGCAGTTAAGTGATACTTTGAAAAAAACATCTCAAGCAACAACGGATGGTTTAAACAACGCTGCTAACAATATTGGTGCAATTCAGCAGGAAGTGGCTGCAGCTTCACAGGGTGCAGGTAGTATCAAGACAGGCGCTGATAGCATTAAGACAGGTGCAGATAGTATCAAAGCTGGTGCTGACCAGATTAAGGCTGGCGCAGATGAAGCCAATACGAAGGTCTCTGCTGCGAATGATCAGTTGACATCTGATAAGACACAGGCTGAGTTGAAGAAACTGACAGATGGAACACAGCAGTTAAGTGATGGCTTAAGTCAGTTAGCTGGTGATAAAGGATTAGGTAAGCTTTCTAAGGGTGCTGCAAGTCTAGCTGCGGGTACATCAAAGTTATCAACTGGTGCGGATCAGGTGAATACAGGTGCAGCAAGTTTGAAGAGTGGTGCATCTCAGCTGAAGGCTGGCACTTCCAAGTTAAAGGCTGGTACATCTCAATTGAAAGACGGTACTTCTACGGCTGTTACCGGATCTTCACAGTTGAGTGATGGAGCTAATACATTAAGCAAAGGCACAAAGTCTCTGGCTGCGGGTTCTTCTCAATTGATGGATGGAACAGGTAATCTCTCTGCTGGGGCATTACAGTTATTAAATGGCGCAACAAGTCTGTCCGATGGTGCTAAGACATTAAGTAATGGTGCTGATCAGTTGAACAGTGGTGTTGGTACATTGCAGGATGGTATTGTACAGCTTGATGATGGTGCTGGTACTCTTATGAATGGTATGCAGCAGTTCTATGATGAAGGTATCAAGAAGATCTCTGATATCTTTGGCGATGAGCTGACATCGGTTGTTGACAGAGTGAAGAGTATCTTTGATTCTGGTGCGAACTATACAACGTATGGTGGTGCACTTGAGGATAAGAACAATACAGTTCGGTTTATCTTCAAGACGGATACTATCAATGCGGATGACAGTGATAAGTAATTAAAAGTGCTATCCCTCTCGAGGATCTGGTCCGTTGGATCGGATCCTTTTGTTTAGGAATGACTTTTATTCATTAGAGAGGAAAGTTATAATCTTAGAAAAGCAGGCGTTATATGGAAAGCTTGATCACCAAGAAAAAAGAAAAGAAGAGAGAAAATCTTCTGAACAGTGCGTATGAGCTGTTTATGGATAAGGGGATATCGAGTACAACGATAGACCAGATTTGTCGGAAAGCGGGTATTGCTAAAGGAACGTTTTATCTGTACTTTCATGATAAAGAAGATATTCTGAAGTCTCTGATTAAGAGAATCAGCTATACCTTATTGCAGAATGCATATGCACGGGTAAATAAAAACAGGTCTTTTATTGAGAACCTGGTACAGATGGCGGATTATCTGATTGATTATTTTAAGAATGATACAGGCACAGTGCAGGTATTAAAAAAGGACTTTACCTGGCCAATTACAGAAGAAGAGTTTATCTCTACGGATGATCCTTTGATGTCATCTATACGAGATATGATTGAACAGTATTCGGAGTCATCTGGTTTGGAAGAACATAAGATTTTGTTAAGAATCTATGCATTGTTTTCAATGATTGCCTCGGTTTGTTATAGTGCGATTATTGATCATTTCCCGGATGATATTGATATGTTTAAGCCAGAGATCTTTTCGATGATCAGAGGTTCTTTCAATAAGGATTAATGAGAAACGGCAATGGCAATGGCAATGCCGGCATCATGTGAAATGGAGATTTCTATTTCCGGATGGTCTTTTACATAAGGCTGTCCGGTTTTTTGGCGAAGAATACTGTAGTGAAGATAGTTTTTGTCCTGAGTCATTTTGAAGATGGCTTCTTTGGCCGCAAAACGGCCGGCAATGTATTCTTTTTGGAGCCGTTCCGTTTTCCTTTGTTTGTATTCTTCTTGTTCTTCAGGTGTGAGTACTCTGTTTATAAAGGATGGAAGAAGTTGTATGCGTGAAATGTCTACGATATCTATGCCTGTCATATTTGAAATTGTAACGTAAAAAAGCGGAGGAATACTGCGCATGCTTGGAGTGAACCCAATTCGTTGGACAAAATAAGTTAGTTAGATTTTAAGGCTTGGCTCCTTGCCTCGCAAGGCGTCAGGCCTTTTCATCTGACTTGGATCTGTTCCGTGTTGTAATAGGCAAGATATTCTTCCATGGCTTTCTTCAGCTCATCCAGGCTTTTGAATTCATATTCATGCCCATAGAACATTTCGTTCCTCATCCTGCCGAAGAAGTTTTCCATGATGCAGTTGTCCAGACAGCTGCCTTTTCTGGACATTGACTGCACGATCTTATGTTCCTTCAGAATCTGCTGATACTGAGCCATCTTCTGCTGGTTGACGTGCGGAAAATTTGTGCGGAAAGAGAGAATGGATGTTTCATTCTTTTCAGGCAGACTTTCCCTCACTTTTTCTTGGATCGTGCTTTTTCTGCGCACTGAAATAATATTTCAGATTCTGATTCATCAAAGCAGGCAGGAATGTCTAGAATGTGGTATGCAGTGGTTTCCACAGCAGATTGGAGATATGTGATGAAAATTGTTGTTGCACCGGATGTACAGCATGTTGCTGAGGCTGCTTTCAAGGTGATGAAGAATACGGTGAGTGAGAAGAAGGATGCAGTACTGGGACTGGCTACGGGCAGTTCTCCTGAGGGCCTGTATGCATTGATGGCAAAGGATCATTCTGAAAACGGGACATCGTATCAGGATGTGGTGACATATAATCTGGATGAGTATGTGGGTCTGCCGCAGAATCATTCGCAGAGTTATTACACATTCATGCATGAAAAGCTGTTCCAGTATATCGATGTGAAGGAAGAGAATATTCATATTCCGTGTGGCTGTGCCCAGGATGAAGAAAAGGCATGCCATGATTATGAGAACATGCTTGCAAAGGTAAGAATTGATCTGCAGGTACTGGGCATTGGCTCGGATGGCCACATTGCTTTCAATGAACCTGGCACGCCATTTGATTCCCTGGTGCATCTTGTTCATCTGAAACAGCAGACGATTCATGATAACGCTCGTTTCTTTGATCATGATGAATCCAAGGTGCCGACCATGGCAATCACCACAGGTCTTGCGGATATCATGCGCTGCCGGAAGATTATCTTGATTGCGACGGGTGCTAACAAGGCACAGGCAGTGCATGACATGGTCAAGGGACCTGTCAGCACATCCTGCCCGGCAAGCATTCTGCAGAAACATCCTGACACAGTGGTATTCCTGGATGAAGCTGCTGCGTCAAAGCTTTAATCATCATTGAAAAGTATAAATGCATATGAGAAAGGGGCTGCTGTCATTTGACGGCAGCCTCTTTGTCAGTCTTTTTCATCCTGATGTTCTTTTTTGATATGCGTCTTCTTCAACTCTGCCATCGCATAGTCATATTCACTGTTGGCATAGGCGGTATACAGAATATCAATGATATTGAGCTGGGAGATCCGGCTGCTCATGGAGCCGGAGCGGAATAGTGATTCATTGGCAGTTGTATACAGGTGCATGTCTGCCATTTTTGCAATGGAAGAGGCGACACATCTGCTGATGGCCATGATCGGCGTGCCGTTCTTCTTCAGCTCCTGGGCACAAGTGATCATTTCCTCTGTTTCGCCTGAATAAGAGATGATGATGCCAAGATCATCGGGTGTACTGTTGCGGGCACAGATCAGCTGGGCATGCCAGTCTTCGTTGATGATACAGTTCTTGTTGATGCGGAGAAACTTGAGGTAGGCATCTTTGGCAACAATCAGGGAGGCTCCCAGCCCGAACAGTTTGACCTGTTTTGCCTTGTGCATTGCTTTAATGCACTTGTCAAGTTCATCAGGATCCATCAGGCGCAGCGTATCATACAGCGACTGGATGTTTTTCTGGGTGACTTTATGGATGATATCGCTGAGGGAATCTCCCTTCTGGATATCTTCCTGACTCAGTGAAAAAGTCACGCTCTGGGAGGCAAGATCTGCGGTTAAAGCAGTCTTGAATTCCTTGAAGCCTTTGAAGCCAAGGGATTTGCACATACGGACAACGGCAGCGGGAGAGACAAAAGCATTGGCAGCAATCTGCTGAACAGACTGGCTGGACGCACTGGATGGGTTTTTCAGAATATACTCAGCGGCGGCTTTTTCGGCCGGGTTGAGATAATCAGCATTTTCGCGCAATAAGATGGTAACGTTTTTCATATTTGAACAATATGTAGTTTACTACAGAACAATTGTACAATCTCTGAAACTTTATTGCATAGTGAATTTAATCTATTGAAAATATAAGACACGGTTTTACACTGAGGTTATCAGGTAAGAAAGGGGTTGGTTCTGGTGGGATTGAATTTGAAAAAGCTGACAACGGAGCAGCGCAATCCGCATACGATGGATCTGGACAGCTGGGATACGCTGGCGATTGTGACAGAGATGAACAGGGAGGATGCAGCGATTCCTGCGGCGATTGCACCGGCGCTGCCGGCTATTGCAAAAGCTGCGGCGTGTGCAGGTGATGCGGTGTCAGGCGGACATCGGGTGTTTTATGTGGGGGCTGGAACCAGCGGCCGTCTTGGCGTACTGGACGCTGCCGAATGTCCGCCGACTTTCGGTGTGAAGGATGATGTGGTCATTGGGCTGATTGCCGGTGGGCAGCAGGCAATGTTTCATGCCGTGGAAGGTGCGGAGGATTCACTGGAACTGGGAGAGAAGGATCTTGCAGCGCATCATCTGGTGAAAGAGGATTTTGTGATTGGTATTGCGGCCAGTGGCAGAACGCCCTATGTCATCGGCGCTTTGCGCTATGCGAACTCGCTTGGCTGCCATACGGCGTCAATTGCATGCAACAAGGATTCTTTGATTGGCAAAGAGGCACAGATCGTCATTGAGGCGGTAAGCGGGCCGGAGGTGCTGACTGGGTCGACGCGGTTAAAGGCAGGTACTGCGCAGAAGATGATTCTGAATATGATTTCAACTGCGGCCATGGTACGGGCTGGCAAGGCATATCAGAATCTGATGGTGGATGTGGTGCAGTCTAATGAGAAACTGCAGGTACGGGCCAGAAATATTGTCATGGAAGCAGCGGACGTGGATGCAGTGACGGCAGAAAAGACGCTGCAGGATGCTGGCGGCAGCTGCAAGACGGCGATTGTCATGATTTTGTCTTCCTGTACGAAAGAAGAAGCTTTACAGCGTCTTGATCGCAGCCACGGGCATGTGCGTGAAGCCATCATGGTGAAGTGACAGAAGCTGGGCGAAATGTCTGCGAAGGCTGGAAGTGATGGCTTCCGGCTTTTTTATTATGGTGAGAGATAAGCCGCCAAACCCTGATGCCTGTGCTATCATTTTACGTATTCTTAATAAATGGGGGAAAGTGGATATGAAGAAGAGCATGACCAGTGGGAATGCCTTGAAACTGATTCTGAGTTTCAGTATTCCGCTGCTGCTGGGAAATCTGTTTCAGCAGTTTTATAACATGATGGATGCGGCGATTGTGGGTCAGACGCTTGGCTCCAAGGCGCTGGCATCCGTTGGCGCTACTTCCAGTGTCCAGTTCCTTGTGCTTGGTTTCTGCATGGGCATCTGTCAGGGCTTTGCCATTCCCGTGGCTACCCGGTTTGGGGCCGGTGATGAACGCGATATGCGGCGGTATGAGTTTGGCGGTGCTGTGTGGACGGCCATTCTGGGTGTGTTCATTACCCTGGCTGCAGTGCTGTTATGTCCGGCGATTCTGCATCTATTGCAGGTCAACGATGAAATCTACACCAATGCCTACTGGTATCTGGTCATCATCTTCGGCGGTATTCCGTTTACCCTTTTGTATAACTATCTCAGTGCCATTCTGCGGGCCATCGGTGATTCAAAGACGCCGTTTTATTTTCTGGCCTTTTCTGCCATTTTGAACATCGGCCTGGATTTCTTCTGTATTCTTGTGCTGCACTGGGGCTGTGCCGGGGCGGCCATTGCGACCATCTTCTCACAGGCGGTCAGCGGTGTTCTGTGCCTGTTATTGATACACAGGCGGTTTGCTCTTCTGCATCTGCACAGGGAAGATATGGTCATGGATGGCATGCATTCCAAGTCACTGCTTGGCATGGGCCTGCCGATGGGCCTGCAGTTTTCGATCACTGCCATTGGCTCTATGGTCATGCAGTCGGGAAATAACTCTCTTGGCACCGTGTATGTGTCTGGTTTTACGGCAGGCCTGCGCATCAAGCAGCTGATGATGTGCCCGTTTGATGCGATTGGCTCTGCTGTCAGTACGTTTGTCTCGCAGAACAATGGTGCCAATGATATCAAGCGTATTCATGAAGGCTACCGGGATGGTCTTCTGACAGCGGTGATTTATGGCATGTTTGCATGTGCGGTCATGGTGTTCTTAGGCCGTGCGATGAGTATGCTGTTTGTATCCGCAAAGGAAGCAGCTGTGCTGGATGCCAGTGCGAAGTATCTGCGCAGGATGGGTTTCTTCTATCCGGCGCTTGGCATTCTGATTACATCCAGAATGATGGTGCAGGGTCTTGGCTTTTCTTCACTGGCGATGTTTGCCGGCCTGATTGAGATGGCAGCCCGCATTACAGTGACGGTTGGCTTTGTCGGCCGCTTTGGCTATGATGCCATCACCTGGGCAGACCAGACAGCCTGGACAACAGCATCTTTGTTTCTAATTCCGTTAAGCATCCACTGCATGAACGTGACAGACAGAAAGATCAAAGAGGCCCAGGCACTGGCAAGACTGCAGTAAAAAAGGAATGCTGCGCATTCCTTAGAAATCGGCTTCATCCGGATTGATATTTTCCGGACCGTAGTTTTTCATGACATCCATGTATTTGACATCATCAGGATTGAGCTGGAAGTTGTAGGCATTGAAGCAGCTTTCCAGCTCTTTTTGATCTTCGCCATAGAGCAGAGCAATACATCCTTTTTCAAACAGGTAACGCACAAAGATCTGCAATGGTGTCACTTTGTACTTTTCCGCAAAGATGCCAAGCTCTCTGGACTGCAGGACAGCCTGGTAGTTTTCAGGCAGGAATCCTTCGGTCTGGATGCGGTGTTCATTGGCACAGTACAGGTTGTCTGTAAACGGAAAGCCTGGATAAATGCGTGCTTCATTAACCATCGGGGCAATTTCAGAATGCTCGAGGCAGAATTCAATGTGCCTGGCTTCATAGTTGGCAACGCCAATGGCTCTGGCAGCACCGCTCTTATAAGCCGTTTCCAGTGCTTTCCATGTCTCGATGGCCATTTGTTCATAGTTATCGCGGTACATCTTTGGATTCGGCCAGTCGATCATCAGCAGGTCGGCATAGTCTGTCTGTAATCTGGTCAAAGAGTTGCGGAATGCATGAATGGCGCGTTCATAGCCATGGTCTTCATTGGCGATGCGCACCGTTAAAAACAGCTCCTCACGGGGTACATTTGTTTTTGATGCTGCTTTGGCAAATGCCTTTTCCACATCAGGGTGGCTTGATATATCAAAGTGCCGGATGCCGGCAGACAGAGCAGTCAGAACATTGTTGACAGTATTGGCATGGCCGGGAATGACACGGTAGCCAAGCGTCGGTACACGGACGCCATTATGCAGGTTTGTAACAGTTTCATTGATTGCGTGCATGATAGTCCTCCGGTACCTATTATATACCGGGGAAAGTTATGGCTGGATGGAAAGCAGGTGAAAACAAACAGGGAGACACAATTGTATTCCGTTCAGCTCTATTCTGCCTGCAGTGCAGTTTCAGGCAGATATATGCCAGAGTGCTATAATGAAACACAATTCAAGAGGATGACTATGGAAAAAGGAATGTATTATCTGAATCAGAATGAGCATCCAGAGATTGAATATCTGACGGATGTGCAGGGGAAAAGTGATCCTGCTTTCTATGAACATGGTTCGATCAAGGAGGCTGGATGCGGTCTTTGCAGTGCAGGCATGATGCTGTATGACCTCTTTGGCATCAGAGTGCCGCTGGAAGAGCTTGTGCAGCTGTCATATGATGCACAGGCCAATCTTTCACCTGGCACAGATATGAAGCGCTTTGGACAGGCTTTGTGTGATCAGTACAGTCTGGCAATGTCTTTCAGTAACGATCTTTCGGATGTGATTTCCTGTCTTGATCGCGGCGGTCTTTGCATTGCCAATGTCGGCGGTGACCGTGAAGGACATATCGGCACGTATTCTCATGGCGGCCACTATATTTATGTCTTTGATTATGATGACAATAGCAGGGAGTTTCTGATTCTGGATCCCAGCTATTATCCGCACAAGTATGAAGAAAAGGGCAGAGAGGGCCTGGTGAAGAAAAACGGCAATGTATGCCGCTCTGTTGGTCAGGTGCTGCTGGATGATACGGCTAACCGGGATCCTGGGTTTTATCTGTTTGCAAAGAAGGAGGGGCTATGAAGCCGTTGATTGGAATTGCCGGTGATTCGTTTATGAATGAGCCGGGGAGGTTTGTCAGTGCTGAAAAGGAGTACTGCAATGCGGATTATATTCATGCGGTGCTGGTCAATGGCGGTGTGCCTGTTGTCCTGCCGCATGAGGTGCTGATGGAAGATGCTGGTGCTGTGATGAGCCGTCTGGATGGCATTCTGTTTCCGGGCGGGGAAGATGTGGATCCGCATCTGTATGGGGAGGAACCCCTGCCGGTGTGCGGTGAATTCCGTCCGGAGATTGACGCGGCATGGAAGAATGCGTTTGCGTGTGCCAGAAGTACGGGTATGCCGATGCTGGGCATCTGCCGGGGCATTCAGTTTATCAATGTGATGATGGGCGGCACTTTGTGGCAGGATCTTGATGAGATGTCAAAGAAACATTTCATGCATCTGCAGTCTGGCAAACGCAGCTATCTGACCCATCATGTGGAGATTACACCTAGCAGTTATCTGGAACATCTGTTCGGACAGAGTGTAGTGATGACCAATTCCATGCATCATCAGGCTGTCAAGGAAGCCGCCCCGGGTTTGTCGGTGAGCGGCCGGGCAAGGGATGGTGTCATTGAAGCACTGGAGGACAAAGAGGGAACGATTGTGGCGGTGCAGTGGCATCCGGAAGGGCTGCTGGAAAGCAATCCGGTCATGAATCATCTGTTTTCGGATCTTTGTGCACGCAGTGCTGCTTTTGGTGAAAGAAAATGAAGGCTGCAGATCTGGTAGACAGCTTTTATCCTTCTGGTGATCAGAATCTGATCACCGATGTGCCGGGTGTGCTGGCAGGCCATTACACATGCCATGAAAGGGATCATCATACGGGCATTACGGTGATTCTGCCGCAGAAGGAAGATGTATTCCCTTCGGTGTTTGAAAGCAAGTATACGGCTGCCTGCCATGTGCAGAATGGCTTTGGCAAAAGCATGGGACTGATGCAGATGGATGAGCTTGGCACTTTGGAAACACCGATTGTATTGACCAATACATTGAATGTGGGAAAGATAGCGGATGCTTTGGTGGGACATATGATTGCTTTGGAAAAGCGACGCGGTGTTACGGTATCTTCAATCAATCCGGTGGTTGGTGAGTGCAATGATTCTTTGTGCAATGTGATTCAGGACAGGATCCTGGGCGAAAAAGAGCTGGAGGCGGCATTTGCCAGTGCTTCGGATTCCTTTGCACTGGGGTCGGAGGGTGCCGGGGCTGGTACGGTCTGCTTTGGACTGAAGGGCGGCATTGGCTCTGCTTCTCGTGTGGTCAGCCTGAAAAAGAAGACGTATACGTTTGGACTGCTCGTGCAGGCAAACTTCGGCCGCACGCGGTGTCTGCGTGTTCATGGCCGAAATGTGGGCGCAGAGATTGCCAGAAAGATTGAAGAAACGAAGGATGACAAGGGATCGATCATGATGATTCTGGCAACGGACTGTCCGCTGTCTGCCCGGCAATTAAAACGAGTCCTGCGCAGGGTTCCCAATGGGCTTGCCAGACTGGGCGGCTATACGGGCAATGGCTCTGGTGAGGTGGTAATTGGCTTTACAACTGCTGACCGCTGGAAGCCTGTTGACAAGATGCAGAGCTTTTCAGCCTATCCGGATCAGATACTGGATCCGGTATTTGAGGCGGTCAGTGAGATGTGTGAGGAAGCGGTGCTTTCAGCACTGTTGGCAGCCGAACCTGTGACTGGCATCCATGGTACGGTGTATCACAGTCTGTCTGAGTTTCTCAAATAACAAAAGGCCATCAGGTCATTCTCCACGGATGATCTGATGGTCTTTCTTGCAGGCATACATTTTCATATCGGCTTCAGCAATGGCCTGCGGCACGGTCTTGGTGCCATCATCACTGATATAGCTGATGCCATAGCTGAAACTGCACGGGTATTTGGTGTCATTGGTCTGACGGAAACTGCTGAGAGCTTTGTCCATAATAATCTCGGCTGCTTTCAGACGGCATCCTTTTAAGATGACAAGGAATTCATCACCGCCCATGCGGATGATGAGATCCGAAGTGCGGAAGGAATTCTTCAGATGGATGACGGCTTTCTTCAGGTACTCATCACCGGTGTTGTGGCCATAGTTGTCATTGATGTATTTCAGGTGGTCAAGGTCAATGTAGACAATACTGCTATCTGTGATGCCGCTGCTGTATTTGATCCTTGATTCATAGTATTTGCGATTGTAGATGCCAGTGAGGGGATCATCATACATCTGCTTTTCCATGGCGGAATTGCGCCGGAATGTCATGGCGGCCAGCCAGTAGCGGTGCAATGTGATGACACTCATGATGGCTAGATCCAGTACGATGAAGATTTCATGGAAGTTCAGTGTTCTGACAAGTGACTGCGAATAAGACTGGGCAAGGGAGACGGTTTCATCACAGAGACTGTAGTAATCTTCGCTTTCCTGCAGGAGAATGGCGCCGTTGTCCTCACTGCGGTCTTCACGCAGGGAGATGATTTGATTCTTGATATCTGCCCATAGTGCTTTCTGTTCCTGCAGCTTGTCTTGATAATCGCTGCTTTTCAGTCTGGTAAGGTGGTATTGGGAACCACCGTTTTCCAGACCATCCAGGATTTCATCCAGATAGCGGATGAGATCATCGCTGTCTTTATCTGCCATTTCCAGCTTGACGACACGCTGTGAACAGCCGCGTACAATGCCTGCGTAGTTGATGACCTTGGAGGTGCCATTGATCTGATGGAAGATAGTCAGGAAGAGAAAGAGCTCTCCGATCAGAAACAGCAGAAGAATAATTTGGGTGATTTGCTCGGCATATGGGTGCTGCTTTTTACTTTTGGCTTGTGTGCGATTCATTACGCGTTCCAGCTTACAACAGTTTTATGAAGAATTGTACAATTTGGCTGGAAATGATCAATGTGAGACAGAAAAAGACCAGTATCTGTGCACTGGTCTTTCAGAAGCTGCAATATTTTACGCCTGTGTGCCCATGCATTCATTGACCCAGGCAATGAAGTTTGTGGTGCTGCTGCCAGTGCGTTCTGCCATCGTATGGCCAAGTCCCCAGACGAAGGAATAGTCTGTGTCAGCTCCATAGTTTTTCAGGGCAAGGACAAGGTTGGCTTCGGTGGTGACGGCAGTATCACTCTGGAAGATGCCGGTATTGATCCGGAAATAGGAAGCCACTTTGGAAGTGTTGTAGCCGGCACTGGATGGCAGCAGATAATAGAGCGGACTGTACATGTTCACTCTGGTGGAAAAGGTATTGCCCACACTGTCTGTTCTGGTCATATCGGTGCTGAAGGCATCCGCATAGCTGCTGCCTTCTTTCCCTTGTGTGTTTCGTAAATTGACATATTCTTTTCCTTATTCTTTCTAAAAGTTTAATATCATGAACTAGCCAAATAATTAAAGCATCTTCAGATTATCGCAATGAATTGATACTTCGATCCGTATTTTTTACGATATCAGGTATGCTTTGGATGACTAAGACATTTTCTCTTTTCCAATATTTGAGACATGATCATGGAATAAACACATTGAGAAATAGAATACGAGCTATTAATATTGACAATTATGTTGATTTCAATTATTTCATAATTGTAATTCAGTTCATTATGGACCAAGCATATCTAACCGTATGTTACAGGAGGCGTATATGTTGAACGATAGCCCCATGCGATACAAAAATGGAGATTGGTCTTATTAAATGGTGCAGTCTTATGATATTGTTTATGGCATTTCATTAATCCATTTCTGCCCTTCTGCATCATTTTATTCTTTCCAATTACTTTTAATGATCAAAGAATGATCATTCAACATGGGGAATATTATTATGAAAAAAGCCATCATTTTAAAAGTCACGGGAATCATACTTATTGGAGTTTCTCCATTTACTATCTGCATCTCAAAGTATTTTGCGACTCATTTTCCCGGCAATCAGTATTATTTGGGAAATATTTCATGGGATGCGTTTGTGATTCCTCTATTTGCAATTGGTATCTTATTTTTTATTGACGGTTTGGTTCGCTCATCACGCTCATAATGATTGAATATTCCTGCGAAGAATACTGTTGCATGATCATTTTTGCTTACAGTCTGTTTGGCGGTCTTAAGATGCACATCAGTCTACGCTTCAGACAGTGAGGCTATTCCATCTTCCTATGATGATCCAACTATTGCTATTAGTGAACCGATGACATATGAGGAAATGGCTGAACACTTCGCACAGGAAAACGGTGCTGAATACAGCACTGCTTTTAGAACACTCCCTCAATAAATATGAAATGTCCATACTGTAATCATGAAATGCGGCCTGGATTTATCAATACAGGAAGAACCCGCATGCTTTTCAGCACAAAAGACAGATGGGATACCATGAAAAAATCAGATGATATTGTTCTAAGAAAACAATGGCACAAAACCGGTCTGTCATATTACTGTAAAAATTGCAACATAATTATTACTAAACTTAAAGTTTGAGACCTATATTGTATCTGGATTTTAACATTTCACAGTACTGTTAGAATTTCTACATGATACCGAAAAAGGAGAGGATTACCGTCCAATGGCATTAAGTTAGGGCTGTAAAAAGGTCTGATAGCTGGTGCAGTATGCACTCTTAGCCACACTAATGATCAAGAAGATCATCGGTGTGGCTTTTCTTACGGATCGTGTGTTCAAAGCTGGTACATTTTTCCATGATGAAAATGACAGTGCGGCTGCCTATTTTGAAAAATAATTGTTGCAATGTTCTTTGCCTGCGTTATAATAAATGAGCGCTGAAAAGCACTGACTCCTTAGCTCAGCTGGTAGAGCAACTGACTCTTAATCAGTGGGTCGAGGGTTCGAATCCCTCAGGAGTCACTGATGACCGGGAAACCGGTTCTTTTTTTATCTTTATGCATACGAAAAGAGCAGTCCTTTGCAGAACTGTTCTTTTCTGGTTATGGATGGTGTAGTCAGCGGTTATCCTGATCAAACGGAATCAGGTTCGCTGCGGCATCTTTGACACTCATCAGGGCATTGCCATGATCCAGGTCAATCAGGATGTAGCGGTTGTTGCCCATGCCAAGCTCCTTCATGTAATAGAGCTGTCTGAGGCCGTGCCGGGATTCCATGCGTTCTACCAGGGCATGGTGTTCTTCTTCCTTCATGGCATAGACGATATCAACGCAGGCCTGATCAATGGCCAGGATATCGGTGGATGCCAGAATGCCGACATTCGGGGTGACAACCGGCTCGGCCGCAACACCTTCGCAGTCGCAGGAGACGGACATGTTGCGCATGACATTGACGTATGTCACGTGTTTTCCGAAGTGGTCAATTGTTGCCTTGGTGGATTCGGTGATGCGCTCCATGAAGTCTTCTTTCCTGATGGACCACTGATCCTGGCCTTCATAGGTGTGGATCATCTTCTT
Organism: Grylomicrobium aquisgranense; assembly: GCF_033971865.1. Taxonomy (NCBI): domain Bacteria; kingdom Bacillati; phylum Bacillota; class Erysipelotrichia; order Erysipelotrichales; family Erysipelotrichaceae; genus Grylomicrobium; species Grylomicrobium aquisgranense. The sequence continues at coordinate 25,989 of NZ_JALBUR010000008.1, forward strand.
GCCGATGCGGCCGTCGGCACAGCCGATGCCGATGTTCTTGTTGGAGCCGCCAAAGCCGCCCTGGACATGGCCCTTGAAGTGGGTCAGAGTGACCAGGGAATCATAGTTGAGCATATGGCTTCCAACACTCATGTGGTCAAAGTGGTGTCCGCCGATCACAGGCAGATTTGCTGTGCCTTCTTCATCCATGATATCCACCGGGCAGAATGTCCATCCGTTGATCTCGAGGGTCTTGCGGTGCTGCTGGGTTGTGTAGCGGTCACCGTCATAATACGTGTTTGTTTCAACAATGCTGGAATCCTTGAGCTCGGGCTCTGCTTCTCTGAGCTCTTTCACCCAGCTTCTTGGAATGATGTTTGGTCCATGCGGCTCACCGGTATGCAGTTTCAGTCCGACTTTGCCGGTGATATTGCCGTTGACCTGTTCATAGGCTTTCTGCAGGCCTTTTGCGGAAAGATCACGTGTGAAGTAGACAATGGATTCATTGCCGCTTCTGGCTTCATAGGGAATGTATTGAGAACCATCTTTAGGATTATACTGTGTCATTGTGTTATCCTCCTGCTGCTATTGTAGAATGATTGAAGGATCAGAGGACATGAAAATGCATTTGTGGCTATGCAAAAACAGAATGGAAGGTGCCATTCTGCTTTCGTGATCAGTTGGATGATGTTGTGATTTTAGCAACCCGGACAACCAGGTTGTGCCCATAGTGGAATGGATTTGTCTTGATTGTGGTGATGCCGTCTTTTTGTGTAAATGGCAGCGGGTCATTGCAGTCAAGCCAGCGGACTGTCCTGATGGCCGGCTTGAATGGGAACTTGTCTTCATACAGGGCGGACTGCAGTTCACCGACGTTTGGATCTACCAGCATGGGCAGATGGTGGCAGAACAGGTAATAGTCACTGCCATTTTGCAGGATGAAGTCATTGGGCTTGTCCTTGATGGTGATTTTTGTGGGATATGGTTCATGGAGGGCTTCGTCAAAGTATGCCGTCCACTGTCCGACGATGCCGAACATGGCTTCATCGATGGGTTTTAAGGTGCCGTCGCCTCTGGGCCCGATATTGAGCAGGAAGTTGGAGCGGTACCGCCGGCATGCGGCCAGTTCTTCAATGATTCTGCCGGTGGGCTTGTAGTCCAGGTCATCCTTTGCATAGCCCCAGTGGTCACAGAGCACTTCATTCATCTCGGAGGCGATGTACTTGGGACTGTCTGCCATATTGATGGGCTGGGGCTTACCGCGTTCAAAGGTAACGGAATCCAGCTCGATATTGCCAAGCTCACCCCGGTGGCTGAGACCGGTGTTATTGATGATCATCGCTTCAGGCTGGTATGTGCGGATCAGATGATACAGCTTGTCTTCTTCCCAGTCCGCATCACGCTTGTCCCACATGCCGTCAAACCAGATGCCGCCGATCTTACCGTAGTTTGTGCACAGCAGCTTGACGGATGCACGCAGATATTCCAGATACCTAGAAAAGTTTGTGCTGTAATCGGGGTGTTTCCAGTCGAGCAGGGTATGGTAGAACACTGGCATCAGGCCGTATGCATGGCAGGCATTGACGAATTCTTGGACCAGGTCTCTGCCGCAGGCGTGCATGGCATCGTAGTCATTGAGGCCTTTGGTGTCATACAGGCTGAAACCGTCATGATGCCGTGTTGTTAAGGTGATGTAGCGGCAGCCGGCGTTTTTTGCGACTTCGGCAAGGTGATCTGCCCAGTCTGGATCTGGGTTGAACTTGTGATAGAGCTGATCATATTGTTCATGGGGCATGGTGCCCAGTTTGCGTGCCCACTCTCCCTGGCCGATCAGGCTGTAGACACCGAAGTGAACAAACATGCCAAAGCCAAGCTTTTCAAATTCCTTGATGTATGGCTTGATGATCATCTCAAAGGACCTCCAGTGGTGTCTTTGTGCCGTCACGGTAGGCAATGGCACCCTGGAAGCAGCCTTCTACCATGGCTTTGACAGAAGCTTCGGTGTAGAACGCAGTATGTGGCAGCAATGTGACATTCGGGAAAGAACGCAGCAGCGCCATATCTTTGTTATCAATGACATCGCTGGTGCGGTTGTAGTAGTACAGGCCGTTTTCATTCTCCAGCACATCCAGGACGGCACCGCCGACCTTGCCGGAGGTGATGGCTTTGACAAGGGCATCGGTATCAATGAGCAGGCCGCGGGATGTATTGACGATTAAGACGCCGTCCTTCATCTTATGGAATGCGTCATCGTTTAACAGATGCGTGTTTTCTTTGGTGACATTGGCATGCAGTGTAATAGCATCTGCTTCTTTTAACAGGGTATCCAGATCTGTGTAGGTGGCGTACTGGCTGGCTGTCTTGTTGGGATACGGGTCATAGCAGAGAATCCTGCAGCCAAAGCCGGACAGATGGCGGATCAAAGTGGTGCCGATTCTGCCGGTGCCGATAACACCGACTGTCAGAAAGGAAATTTCTCTGCCGATCTTGCCTTTGAGGCTGTAATCCTGTGCTTCTGAGCGTTTCAGAATATGGGAAGCTTTGCGCAGGCCCATGAGCAGGCACATGATGGCATAGTCAGCGACGGATTCAGGCGGATAGGCAACGTTGGAGACACGGATGCCTTTCTTTCTGCATTCATCCAGATCGACATGGTTATAGCCAATGGAACGGCAGGCAATCCACTTGATGCCAAGGTCTGCCAGTTTATCAATGACAGGTGCACTCATATCACAGGGAATGCAGCTGAAGACATCGCTGCCTCTGCACAGTTCCATATTGTCTTTGTTCGGGTAGTCGGCTGTCCAGCCGTATTCAATTCCGGTTTCTTTGGAAAATTGTTCGACGTAGGGCAGCTCATCATAGGGCCGCAGAGCATAAAAGAATATTTTCATGATGCTTTCTCCTTTGTGCCTATTATAGCGGCCTATATGAAAAAATCACGCTGACTATTGCAACGTGACATTCAGCAGCAGAGGATTGTGATCACTGTTTTGAAACTGAAGATCCTGGGTGCCAAAGGAATTGATGGCGATATTGCCGGAAACCAGGAAGCCGTCGATGACATAGTACTGGAACGCAGATGGATCTTTGCTTTCTGCTGTATCCAATGGCTGATCCAGAGAGCGGCACGAAGGTACGGCATTGTCCATCAGGGTCTGGTAGCTGTCAGACAGTGATGAAACATCGATGATGCCGGGCTGCCATTTACCGGACAGGGTGGGATAGGCGGATGTATCGACGTTGTTGAAGGTCTGGTTGAAATCACCGCCGGCAATGACATAATTGCCTGCCTGTGCTTCCTGTTCCAGAATTTCAAACAGTTTCTTTGTCTGTGCTTCTTTGCCGGAGCCGTCATCGTAGGCTTCCAGATGCAGGTTGATCGCAACCAGTTCTTTATCGCTGCCGGATACCGGGATTCTGGTGACAAGCAGACAGCGCTTGAGGTTGGCGGTGCGCTTTGGCCAGGTGAAGGGATTGGGCAGTGCGATTCTGGCGGCAGAATTGACAGATGTATCTGTCAGAGTCATCAAACCGGAGTCAACTCTGCCGATCGGCGGCCATGGATATGGCACAAAGCCAACCTTGAAGTTGGGGGCATATGCGGTGCGGTAATCGTTCAGTCTCTGCTGGAGGTATGCCGTTTGATCCATATCATAGGTGCGCTTTGAATCATGATCGACTTCCTGCAGGAAGATGATTTGAGGCTTGGCGGCAATGAGCTGATCTGAGATCGCGGTCAGATTCCGGTTCATCTGTTCTTTGGTGGAAGGGGTGACATGTCTGCCGCCATCCATGAAAAAGTCGGTGTTACTGCCAAGGGAGCCATAGCCGATATTCCAGGAAATCACGGAGAATGGTGTGCCTGGTGTGATTGGTGTGGATGTGCTGCTGTGGGTGACATTGACAGCTTCCTGGGGTAAGGGCTTGTATTCGGTGATGGTCAGAAAGCCAAGCATGGAGCCGGTCACCAGAATTGCTGCGATAACAAGGGCCAGTAAAAGCTTTAGTAAAGGTTTGATGATATACATATGAATGAATTCCTGTCTAAGAGGAATCATACCAATTCTGGGGTGATCTGCCAAGGCGCAAAACCATTGCAATGTCTGGCTGCGTGCAATAAAATGTCAAAGTTTTCAAAGGAGGCTGAGAAATGGCATTGAATCAGTTGTCCCGTACCGAGCTGGTTATGGGTTCCGGAGCTTTGGCTAAGATTGCGCACAGCCGGGTAGCAGTATTTGGCATTGGCGGCGTTGGCGGCTATGTGGTGGAGGCGCTGGCCCGCAGCGGCATTGGTACATTGGATCTGATTGATGATGACCGCATCTGTCTGACCAATATCAACCGGCAGATTCTGGCGACCAGAAAGACGGTCGGCCAGTATAAGGTGGATGCCGCGGCTGAGCGCGTTCATGTGATCTGTCCGGATATTGTGGTTAACACGTATAAGTGTTTCTATCTGCCTGCTGAGCGTGAAAAGTTTGATTTTACGCAGTTTGACTATATCGTGGATGCGATTGATACAGTGACAGCCAAGCTGGACATCATTGAGGAAGCAAAGCGGTGCCATGTGCCGGTTATTTCGGCGATGGGCTGCGGCAATCGGGTGGATCCGTCAAAGCTGTGTGTTTCAGATGTGTTTGATACCAAGGGGGATCCGCTGGCAAAGGTGATGCGCCATGAGCTGCGCAAACGGCATATTGACCATCTCAAGGTTGTCTATTCCACAGAGAAGCCGATCAAGCCGATGGATGATGAGGCTAATTCATGCCGGTATCACTGCATCTGTCCGCCGGGAACCAAGCGCAAATGCACGGACCGCCGGGATATTCCGGGTTCTACGGCTTTTGTGCCGGGGGCAGCCGGACTGATCATTGCCAGTGAAGTTGTGCGGGATCTGTGTGATTTTGATCCGAATCACCGTACGACAGCAGAACCGGTTCATACGTTTGCGGATCTTGTGAAAGCAGAGTCAGGGGAAAACTGATTCTGCTTTTTGCTTTGGCGCGATACAATAGGCACATCAGGAGGAAGAAGATGAAGGCAATTACAGAAGAAATGCTGGATGGTTTCCGGCAGGCATATGAAAGTGACAGCCACAGTGTGACCATGCATGCGGCCTGTGCGCGTACAGAATTGAAGGATCTGGTGTTTGATCCGGATCAGGCGGCGCGCTTGAAGGGCGGCTATACGTATGAGGTGAAGACGCATGGCATCACGGCACAGAAAAAGAGCGGCCGCTGCTGGGCCTTTGCGGCATTGAACATGATGCGGGAAAGAGTCATCAAGAAGTGCGGCCTGGACGATTTCCAGCTGAGTGGGAATTATCTGGCTTTCTATGACAAGCTGGAAAAAGCCAATAACTTCCTGGATCTGGTTGTGGAGAATGCGGATAAGCCGCTGGATGACCGGATGATGGAATATGTGCTCAAGGGTTTCCATGATGGGGGCTATTGGGACATGGACGTGGATCTGGTGAAGAAGTATGGCATTGTGCCCAAGAGTGCCATGCCGGAAACATACCAGTCTGAGCATACGGAACTGTTCATGCGGATGCTGAACAGAGTGCTGCGCAAGGATGCGTGCATTCTGCGCAATATGATCAAAGATGGCAAAGATGTGGAAGAAACACGCAAGAACATGCTTGCAGAGGTGTATCGCATGGAGTGCATCGTCTTTGGTGAACCGGTGAAGCAGTTTGACTTCTCCTGGCAGGATCAGGATGGCATGTGCCATGATGACTTTGGCATCACACCAAAGGAATTCTTTGCAAAGTATGTGGATCTGGATCTGGATGCGTTTGTGACACTGACATGTGAGCCGACAACGTTCAAGCCGCTGGATACGTATTATACGTTCCACTATATTGGCTCGATGGCAGAGAGTGATGTGAAGTGTCTGAATGTATCGGCGGATGTGATGGAAGAGATGTGTGTGCGCATGCTCAAAGCTGGCAAGCCGGTGTGGTTTGGCTGTGATGCGGATGCGTATGGCGACCGTCAGGAAGGTGTCTGGGATCCTGAGAGCTTTGACTGGAGCGGTCTGTTTGGCGGTGTGGACTTTGACATGGACCGCAAGGACTGGCTGGATTATAAGAATGGCTACTGTTCTCATGCGATGTTATTGGTTGGCGTGCATCTGGACGAGAATGGAAAGCCTGACAGATGGAAGATTGAGAATTCCTGGGGAGATGAAGTTGGCGATAAAGGCTACTTTGTATGTTCCCGTGAATATTTCCAGAGATATGTGTATGAGGCAGTGATTGACTGGCAGTATCTGGATGAGAAGCAGAAGGAACTGCTGCAGAAGGAACCGCTGCGGCTGGAGCCCTGGCAGGGCTGATCAGGACGGCTTCCTTGGCTTTGATAGCTCTTTGTACTCTCATTCTCTGCACCAGGCGCCGGACAGTACGGTCATAGCCATTGCCGGATGTGGACAGGCGGATGAAGCTGTGAAACAGTGTGCATATGATGTGTGTGAGGAGATTGACCGGGATGGGATCCTGCATGCATTGCAAAGATGTGGTTTATGCGGGGAGTGATCCCTGCTTTTTTGATCCTTTGTTTTTACGTGAATGGTTCATGGTAGAATAAAGGCACAAGAGGTATTGATCTATGAAGCTTGCAATGGCGCAGATTTCGATGCGCAATAATATGAATGAGAATTATAAGAAGACCCAGGAATACATCGAAAAGGCTGTGGGCAGTGATGTGCTGTTCTTTCCACAACTGCAATTGACGCCTTACTTTCCACAGATGCCGGGTTTGAATGCATCCCGGGCATTGAGCCGGATGTCTGATGCAAGACTGAAGGGCATGGCTTATCAGGCACAGAAGAATCATATGTTTATCTCGCCGAATGTGTATCTGGAACAGGATGGCAGAATGTATGATGCGTCTTTGTGGTTTGACAGAGATGGTCAGATGGGGGAAACTGCCAAGATGGTGCACGTTATGAATGAAGCGGGCAGCTATGACAAGGACTATTTTCAGCCAGGTGCCGGTTTTGTGGTGCATGAAACATCCATGGGAAAGATTGGCATTGTGATCGGGACAGATCGCCATTTTCCGGAAAGTATGCGCTGCTGTGCACTGCTTGGGGCAAGGCTTGTGATTGTGCCGGCTGCAGTTTCAGATCATGACGATCTGGAAATGGCAGTGGCCCAGATGCGGGTGGCAGCGTATGACAATGGCTTGTTTATTGCCATGTGCAGCCGTACTGGCAAAGAAGGCAGACTGGACTTTGCGGGGCATTCAGTGGTGATTGGGCCGGATGGCAAAGTCATCAAAGAAGCAGATGGCAGTGAGCAGCTGGTGAGCGTGGATCTTGATCTTTCCAAAGTGGAAGATGTCCGCAAAGAAAGGCCTTATCTTTCCAACCGCCGTCCGGATGTGTATGGCCTTTTAACCAGACTTACTGAGGAATAAGCGGCATCAGGTGCAGAAAATCAAGGAAACTGTATGCATGCCTCTTTGACAGAGCTGCCTGCAGTTTCCTTTTTGTTTATTTGGATATCAGAGATATTCTGGCGCAAAAAAAGGACAGGCATGATGCGTGCCTGTTCTTTGTGAATGCAGGTATGGTTACTTCTCGTCTTCTTCCTCGACGATTTCTTTGTTTTCAGCCTTTTCCTTCTTTACGTTCTTTGTCTTTTTTTTCTGCTTTTCTGCTTTTTCCTTTTTCTCTGCCGGCTTGTCTTCTTTCTTATCAGCTTTTCTGCCCTTCTTTTTGCCTTTTTCTTCAGGCTGGATTACCTGGTAGGCAAGCCAGAGCGGTTCTCCTTCCAGGAGTTTTTTAATTTCCTTGAAGTCTTTGGTCAGGAAATCGGCACCGGATTCTTTCATAGGCAGGGTGCGGCTGCCAGTGGAGACAATACCGATCGTGAAGCAGCCGGCACTGGAGGCAGCTCTGATATTGTGGGAACTGTCGGTGATGAAGATACATGTATCGGCATCCATGAGTTTGCATGCGGTCAGGATGCTGTCAGCTCTGTCTTCGAGATTGCCTGCACTGCCGATGATGACATCAAACATGGTGACAAGATCGGTATGCCTGAGCAGTTCGACCACGGAGCTTCTTTCTCTGGCTGAGACGATGCCGACCTTATAGTTGTTTTTCTTCAGCCAGATCAGGAAATCACGCACCCCGTGCATCGGCTGGATGAGATCGATGAGGTGATTTTGTTCATAGCTGTCATATTCAGCTGCACATCTGCGGGGATCTTCTTCCGGCAGATACTTCTTCATGACATCCATGATCGGGGCGCGCTGGATTTCTTCCTGGTTGTCCGGTGTCAGGATATCTTTGCCGTGGACGGCAAACACATGACGGTACGTTGCCAGAATAGCTGGCTCGGTATCCATGACCGCGCCATCGAAGGAAAACAGAATGGCCGGCTTTTTGGCATTGCGTTCTGCTTTTTTGAGCTTCTTGTCTTTTTTTGCATCATTATGATTGGACATAATAACCTCCCGGGGCTTTGTTTAAGCTTATTTTAGCATTTTCGCTTCGCTGCTTTACATGATATATTATACAGGCATAAATTCGTGAAGCAGTAGTTGGAGGTAATATGAGCAATTTTGAAGCTGAGATCAGAGCAGCTGTTGCCAGGGCAGTCAAGGATGTTTATGATCTTGCGCCTGATGAGAAGATTCTGAGCGTGGAGACACCGCGTGATCCCAGGATGGGCGACTATTCAACCAGTGTGGCAATGCGTCTTGCCCGTACCCTGCATAAGGCGCCAATGGACATTGCGATGCCGCTGGTGGAGAATCTGAGGGCAAATTATGATGGTGCCGACAGTGTGGAGACAGTCAAGCCTGGTTTTATCAATTTCCGCATGAAGGCCAGTGCGCTGTCTTCTGTGATTAATACGGTGCTTGCCCAGGGAAATGACTGGGGGAAGAACAATGCCGGCAATGGCAAGAAAGTACTGGTCGAGTATGTGTCTGCCAATCCGACAGGTGATCTGCACTGCGGCCATGCGCGCGGTGCTGCCTGGGGCGATGCTTTGACCCGTGTCATGAAGGCCAGCGGCTATGATGTGCTGCGTGAGTACTATGTCAATGATGCCGGCCATCAGATCGACATGCTGGCAGAGAGTATTCTGTCCCGCTATTATGAGCTGTTTGGACAGTCTTATCCGCTGCCGGAAGAGGGTTATCATGCCCAGGATATTGTTGAGGTGGCAAAGAAGATCAAGGAGAAGGATGGGGACAAGTGGCTCTATGAGGATGGTGAGAAGCGTCTTGATTACTTCAAGGATGAGGGCATTGAGATGAAGCTGGATGCCATCCGCAGGGATCTGGATCTGTTCCGTGTGCATTTTGATTCCTGGATGCATGAGCGTTTCTTCTATGAGAATCACGCTGCCCGTATTCAGAAGGTGCTGGATACGATGACACAGAAGGGCCTGACATATGAGAAGGATGGTGCTCTGTGGTTCAGGAGCAGTGAGTTCGGGGATGACAAGGACAGAGTACTGCGCAAGAGCACGGGTCTTCTGACCTATCTGACACCGGATATTGCCAACCATGTGTATAAGTATGAAAGAGGTTATGATACGCTGGTGGATCTGTGGGGTGCGGATCATCACAGTTATGTGACACGTATGAAGTGTGCGCTGCAGGCACTTGGCTATAATCCGGATTCTTTGATCGTGGATCTGATCCAGATGGTACGTATGGTTGACAATGGTGTTGAGGTCAAGATGAGCAAGCGTACCGGCAATGCCATTACGATTCGTGAGCTGTGTGAGGATGTCGGTGTGGATGCCGCAAGATGGTTCTTTGTGTCCAAGGATGTCAGCACGCAGATGGACTTTGATATGAATCTGGCTCGCAAGAAGGACAACGATAATCCGGTGTACTATGCCCAGTATGCTTACAGCCGGATGAATTCGATTGTGACACGTGAGGATGTGCCTGCCTTCCATCAGGAGGCTGCGTATGACCGTCTGCAGGATGAGAAGGAACTGCAGCTGTTAAAAATGATCAGTGAGTTCCCGCAGGAAGTTGCCAATGCGGCAAAGACCCGCAAGCCGAACCGGATTGCGGACTATATCCTATCCTTTGTGCGGGTGTTCCACAGTTATTACAATGCGTCCCGTGTCTATAATCCGGATGATCTGGAACTGACGAATCAGCGTCTCGGCCTGATTCATGCGTCGATGATTACGCTGAAGAATGCGCTGGATCTGATTGGTGTTTCGGCTCCGGAAAAGATGTGAAAGCGCTTGACAAGGATGGTGTTTCCGCTCTAACATATGGAAAAGCGCTGAGGAAGAAGGAAATCCGGAAGTTTATCAATAAGAGAGCCTGTGTATGGTGAAAACAGGTGATAAAGCATGGATGGAGTCGCTTCTGAGCTGGCAGGATGAATTACAGTAGTTCTGTCCGTGGGGATACGTTAACGTCCTAAGGCTTGTTGGAGCTGGAAAGAGTGGTATGTGTATACATACAAGATGAGTGGTACCGCGGTGTCAATGCATGCATCGTCTCATAGGAGACGATGCATTTTTGTTTGAGAGGAACGTTGTATGAAGAAAACACTAAACAAACGCAGTATCATTCTGGTCGGTATCACGCTGTTCTCCATGTTCTTTGGCTCGGGTAATCTGATCTTTCCGCCGTATCTTGGCTTTCAGGCGGGTGGAAAGGCATGGATTGGCCTGCTTGGCTTTGCCCTTACCGCCATCATCTGTCCGGTGCTGGCAGTGATTGCCATTGCCCGCTTTGATGATCTGCCCCATCTGGCTGGCAAAGCCGGAAAGAAGTTTGCCATCATCTTTACCATTCTGGCTTTCCTGTCCATCGGGCCGTGTCTTGCCATCCCGAGAAATGCAGCAGTGTCTTTTGAGATGGCAGTGGTTCCCTTTGTCAAAACGCCGACGCTTGCATTGCGCATCATCTATTCTCTGATCTTCTTTGGCATTTCCTATCTGCTGTGCGTGCATCCGGAATCTCTGACCGATACCCTTGGCAAAATCCTGGGACCGGTTCTGCTGGGGCTGATGCTGTTTGTGGCAGTGCTGTGCATGATCCGGATTCCGTATGTTTCATTGGAGCCAACCGGTGCCTATGCGGATCATCAGGTGCTGCAGGGATTTCTGGATGGCTATCAGACAATGGATACGATTGCAGCATTGAACTTTGGCAATATCATTGCTCTGAATATTGTCCATATGGGCATCAAGGATAAGAAAGAAGTGGTTTCCGGAACAATGAAGGCTGGCATCATTGCCGGTATTCTGCTGTTTGTAGTGTATGCAGCGATGATGCAGGTGGGTGTGCTTTCCGGTACCGTGAGCCAGAATGCCACCAATGGCGCCAATGTGCTGACTAATATAGTAGGCAGTCTGCTTGGCAATAAGGGTATCATCCTGCTTGGCGTGATCTATGTGCTGGCATGTCTGACCACATGTGTCGGCCTGCTTTGTTCCTGTGCAGAATATTTCGCATCGATTTCAAAGATGAGCTATAAGAAGTGGATCATTCTGTTTACGGTTTCTTCTTTTGCCATGTCTATTGTGGGTCTGGATCAGATTCTGAAGATCTCTGTGCCGATTCTCAATGCCATTTATCCAGTGGCGATGGTGCTGGTGCTGCTGGGACAGTTTAAAAAGCATCTTGAGAAGCATCCGATGGTCTTTCCATCAGCGATTCTGCTGACTGGCATTGTGTCCGTTATTTATGCTCTTTCTTCAGCGGGAATCCGGATTCCTTATGTGACGGGGCTGATTCTGTCCATTCCTCCGACGGCGGATCTTTGCTGGCTGATCCCGGCTGCTGCGGGCATTGTGATCGGCTGGGTGCTGCCTGCCGGCAGGCTGGGGGATTCGTGTTCTCTTTCTGCAGACAGGGAAGCTTCGTAAGAACATAGCTGTCATTGCAGGCAGAAGTGCCTGCTTTTTTAATCTCTGGAAAATAGCATTTTTTTCTTCAATTTGATTGTAATCAAGGAAATGCGGACGGCATCCTGCCAGAATACTGTTGTTGGAGAACAGAGGATGACAGTTGGAAGGATACATTCTGTTGAGACGTTTGGTTCGGTGGATGGGCCGGGTGTGCGCTTTGTGGTATTTGTGCAGGGATGCAATATGCGCTGCCGGTTCTGTCACAATGCGGATACGTGGGCGCTTGATCAGGGTGAATTGCGATCTGTGGATGATGTTTTGAAGCAGGCACTGCGCTATCGCAGCTACTGGGGATCTGAGGGCGGCATTACGGTGAGCGGTGGTGAGCCGCTGCTGCAGATGGATTTTGTCAAAGAGCTGTTTGTGAAGGCAAAAGCACTTGGCATTGCTACCTGTATCGATACGGCACTGCAGCCATTTTCAAGGGATCCTGCCTGGCTGGCTTCATTTGATGCGCTGCTGGATGTGACAGATTTGCTGTTATGCGACATCAAGCAGATGGATCCTGCAGGACATCGGTCTTTGACCGGCCGTGACAATGCCAATATCCTCGATGGGTTTTCGTACTTGTGTGAAAAAGGGAAGCCGATCTGGGTGCGGTATGTGCTGGTGCCGGGTGTCAATGATGCGGATGAGGATCTGAGGGCTGCTGGTGCGTTCTTGAAGCCGATGACAAATGTGAAGCGGATTGAGGTGCTGCCCTATCATGCGATGGGTGCATATAAGTGGAAGAAGCTTGGTTATGCCTACACGCTGGATGGTGTAGAAACACCAGGCAGAGAAAAGTGTGAGCATGCACAGAGGCTGCTGGAAGGAGAAGAGTGAGATGAACGTGAGAAGTGACTATGCGCAGTGGGAAGGGTTTGCCGGAACCCATTGGAAGCAGGACATCAATGTCCGTGATTTTATTCAGAATAATTATGAGCCGTATGACGGGGATGAGAGTTTTCTGGCTGGTCCTACGGATGCGACGAATGTGCTGTGGGGTAAGGTACAGGAATTGCAGAAGGAAGAGCGTAAACGGGGCGGTGTACTGGATTGTGAGACCGAGGTTGTGTCTGGCCTGACGGCATATGGGCCTGGCTATATTGATGAGAAGCTGAAGGATCTTGAGAAGGTCGTTGGTCTGCAGACAGACAAGCCGCTGAAGCGTGCGTTCATGCCGTATGGCGGCATCAAGATGGCCCAGCAGGCTGCTGAGAATTATGGCTATCACATCAATGACAAGTATGATCAGATTTTCAATGAGTATCATAAGACACATAATCAGGCTGTGTTTGATGCATACACGGATGAGATGAAGGCTGCCCGCCACTCGCATATCGTGACCGGTCTGCCGGATACGTATGGCCGTGGACGCATTGTGGGTGATTACCGCCGGGTTGCTTTGTATGGCATTGATCACCTGATCAAAGCAAAGAAGGAAGATCTGAAGAACTGCGGTGATGGCACGATGATGGATGATGTCATCCGCCAGCGTGAGGAGATTGCCGATCAGATCCGTGCCCTGGAAGGCATGAAAAAGATGGCTGCCCTGTATGGGTATGATATTTCTGCACCGGCAAAGGATGCCCATGAAGCAGTACAGTGGCTGTACTTTGGCTATCTGGCAGCCATCAAGACACAGAATGGTGCTGCCATGTCGGTTGGCAGAATCTCTACCTTCCTGGATATTTATATTTCCCGGGATATGAAGGCAGGAAAACTCAGTGAGTCCGAGGCTCAGGAGCTGATTGATCATCTGGTGCTGAAGTTCCGCATGGTCAAGTTTGCCCGTATTCCTTCCTACAACCAGCTGTTCTCCGGTGATCCGGTATGGGCTACTCTGGAGATGGCAGGCCTTGGTCAGGATGGCCGCCACATGGTCACAAAGAATGACTATCGTTTCCTGCATACGCTGGAGAATATGGGGCCTTCCCCGGAGCCGAATCTGACGGTGCTGTATTCAGCCCGCTTGCCGCTGAACTTCCGGCGCTATGCAGCCCGCATCTCGATCAAGACATCTTCGATCCAGTATGAAAACGATGATGTCATGCGGCCGATCTGGTCGGATGATTACAGCATCTGCTGCTGCGTTTCGGCTACCCAGACCGGCAAAGAGATGCAGTTCTTCGGTGCCCGTGCCAATCTTGCCAAGGCCTTGCTGTATGCCATCAATGGCGGCAAGGATGAGAAGTTCCTGGACAAGCAGGGCAATCATATGCAGGTTGGTCCGGAGCTGGCTCCCATCACTTCTGAATACCTGGACTATGATGAAGTCATGCACAAGTATGATCTGATGCTGGACTGGCTGGCAGGCCTGTATGTGAATATTCTGAATCTGATTCAGTATATGCATGACAAGTACTACTATGAGGCAGCTGAGATGGCTCTGATTGATACGGATGTGCGCCGTACGTTTGCGACGGGTATTGCCGGTTTCTCACACGTGGTGGATTCTTTGTCTGCGATCAAATATGCAAAGGTGAAGACCGTGCGTGATCAGAGCGGTCTGGTTGTGGATTACAAGGTGGAAGGTGACTTCCCGCGCTATGGCAATGATGATGACCGTGCTGATGAGATTGCCGTATGGCTGCTTCGTACCTTCATCACCAAGATCAAGAAGCATCATACATACCGCAATTCTGAGGCGACAACATCGATCCTGACAATCACTTCCAATGTGGTCTATGGCAAGGCAACCGGTGCCCTGCCGGATGGCAGAGAGGCTTACAAGCCGTTTGCGCCTGGTGCCAATCCTGCCTATGGTGCAGAGAAGAACGGACTGCTGGCATCCTTGAATTCGGTTGCCAAGCTGCCATATGAATATGCGCTGGATGGCATCTCCAACACCCAGACGATCAATCCGGGTGCCCTTGGCCACAGTGAGGACGAGCGTGTCAATAATCTTGTGCATGTGCTGGATGGTTATTTCCACCAGGGTGCTCACCATCTCAATGTCAATGTGTTCGGTGTTGAGAAGCTGAAAGATGCTATGGAACATCCGGAGAAGCCTGAGTATGCCAACTTCACAATCCGTGTTTCCGGCTATGCGGTGAAGTTCATTGATCTGACCCGTGAGCAGCAGGAAGATGTGATTGCCCGCACCTGCCATGATCATATGTGATACAATCACATGGCATGGAAAAGAAGAAATACTATACACAGAATCCGGGCTATACAGGCACGGAGAAAAAACTGATCCGCAATTTCCGGAAGTGTTCCCGCAAACAGCAGGAAATTCTGGCAGTGCTTGTGGAAAAGACCGCAAACCATATGACCAATCTGGAAGAGCTGGATCATGTACTGAAGAGGAACGGTGAATAGCCGTTCTTTTTTGGTGCCTGTGGTTTGACGGCTGGCATTTACGCATGTAGACTAGGCTGTATGGATGAAAAAATGAGTGAGGCAGAGACCCGGATTGCCGAGTGGGTATGGGCAAATCCGGGGATTGGTTCCATGAAGCTTGTGAAGATGTGTGAAGCCAATTATGGCTGGAAGCAGTCGACGGTGTATACGCTGCTTGCCAGGATGCGCCGCAAGGGTGTACTGGTCAATGAGCATGCCACACTGCATATGGCAATTGACCGGACAGCCTATTACCAGCAGTATGCCAGAGTCCTGCTGGATCAATACTGGCAGGGTTCGCTGTATGCATTTGTGGCCAGCTGTACGGCAGATGGCATTGATGTGGAACAGGCGGGCAGACTGATTCATCTGATCCGCATGAAGACGAAGGGAGGCATTCGATGAAAAATCAGAAGGCGGCATATGAAGGCCTGGCAGTGATGCTGGTGATTGCCGGCGCTGTGATGCTTGTGATGACAGGGATTGAAAGTCTCTGGTCGTTTGTATATGTTCTGTGCATTGTATGCGGCTGGTATGTCTGGAAGGAAGGCAGGGACATGATCCAGGTGGAGATGGGACAGCGCAGTGTGGATGCTTACCGCAATGGCCGCAATTTCCGCTCAATTGTCATGGCAGCCGTATTGTTTGTGTATGCCAATATCAGAAGTCTGGTTCTGGCTGGAAACAGTTATTTGTATGCGGCGGGTCAGCTGAAGTGGCCGGTTGTGGGCATTATTGCGGCATGCGGCATTTATGCGGTGATGGATGAAGATGGCCATAAGAAGCCTGTGAAGGTGCCGGAAACGGTCTATTACAATAAGGAGAAGCGGCGCTATACGATGCTGGTGGAGCAGTCCAGTCTGCATGAGACAGCATCTCTGATGGGCACGGTGCATGGCTTGATGAAGGCAGGCGATGAAGTGGATGTGCTGCTGGCAGGGCGCTCACCGGTGCATGTGCGTGTGATTGGCCTGAAAGTGAATGGTGCTTCTGTGCAGCAGGCAAAAGACTGTCATGTGGAAGTGAAGCTGGACGCCGCCATTGCGGTGGAACAGTTCAGTGTGCTTAGTTCTCTGCAGGCGGAAAACCGTCCGCTGGCAAAGCTGGAGAATCCGCTGCTGCGGGGAATGTGCTATGAGTATGGGCGCTATATCAAGGATCACCAGTTCATGAGTCTGTTTCTCAATGCCCTTGTGCATTCCAGCTTTGTGGTGCCGGTGATGATGGATCATCTGCCTCAGCTTGTCAATGGCCGCATGCAGTTTGTGGAGAATACACGTCTGGGCTTCATGGGTGTCAGCCGCAAAGATGGCGGCGGGGCAGAGTCCTTTGCCATCTTTACGGATGAGGATGCATTGACCCGCTGGAAGCAGCTGTATCTGGCTGGCAATCAGCCAAAGACGCTGCGGGTGACCTTCCAGGATGCTGTCAGTATCATGTGGAAAGGCCACCAGAGCATGGTCATCAATCCCTTTGGACCGGTGTATGTATTCCTGACTGGCGAGCTGGTGGATGCCATTACCAGACAGGATTCTTACATCAAAGAGTTTGGTGCACCGGGTGAGCACGGCCTTAGTTTTGTCAATCAGGAGGATGAACATGAACACAAATGAAGTGAATCAGGAGCTGCTGTCATTTCTTTCGAAAGGCGTAACCGCATTTCATGCGATTGCGGCAGTGAAAGAAAAGCTGGATCAGGAAGGCTTTCAGGAACTTGCAGAAAGTGAGCCGTGGTCTTTGGAAGATGGCGGCAGGTACTATGTGGTGCGCAACCAGTCGGCGCTGATTGCTTTCCGCTATCATCATGACTATCACGGATACATGATGGGTGCTGCCCATTGTGATTCGCCTTCTTTCAAGATCAAGGTTAATCCGGAGATGAAGGAAAACGGGTACGTGAAGCTGAATGTGGAGATGTATGGCGGTGCTCTGATCTATCCATGGCTTGACCGGCCGCTGTCCGTGGCAGGCAGAATTGTTGTCAGACAGGGTGATTCACTTGTGACAAAGCTTGTCAGAGTGGACAAGGATCTTCTGATGATTCCGTCTCTTGCCATCCATATGGACAGAAGTGCCAATGAAGGCCATTCGTGGAATGTGCAGACGGAAATCTGTCCGCTGCTGGGACAGGAGGGCTGCGGCTCTTTGCTGGATGTGGTTGCAAAAGAAGCAGGTGTGAAGGCCGAAGATATTCTTGGCCATGATCTGTATCTGTGTGTGCGTACACCGGGAACGGTGTGGGGTGCTGCGGATGAGTTTGTCAGTGCACCGCATCTGGATGATCTGCAGTGTGTGTTTGGCATCCTGAATGGGTTCCTGCAGGCTAAGGACAGTGCTTCTTTGCCATTGTGCTGCATCTTTGATAATGAGGAGACAGGTTCATTGACCAAGCAGGGGGCAGACAGTACATTCCTGGCGGATGTGATTGAAAGAATCGGCATTGCCAGCGGCAAGAGCGCAGATGAACAGATGGCCTGTGCAGCCAATGCATTCCTTGTGTCGGGCGACAATGCCCATGCGGTGCATCCGACTCACAGTGAGATGGCGGATCCGGTGAACAAGCCGAAGATGAATGGCGGCATCGTCATCAAGTACCATGCCAACCAGCAGTATACAAGCGATGCTGTGTCTTCGGCATATTTCCAGGTCATCTGCAAAGAAGCAGGCGTGCCGGTGCAGTCGTTTGTCAACCGTTCTGACAAGCGCGGCGGCAGCACATTGGGCAATCTTTCCAACCGGCACTTCTCACAGAATGCGGTGGATATCGGTCTGCCTCAGCTGGCAATGCATTCCTGCTATGAAACAGCCGGCACAAAAGATACGGCATATCTGATTGCGGCGATGAAGTGCTTCTATGGGCATAGCTTTGTCAGTGATGGAAATGGAAAGTTTTCCATCTGAATGTAAACGTATTCAGATCGTGAAAGAAATAGTACAATAAGGGAAATGACAGGAGGAATCACAATGAGTGAGTATGTCGAGCGTGTGATTGCAGAGACCGCAAAGCGCAATCCGGATCAGCCGGAGTTTCTGCAGACAGTAACAGAGGTTCTGCACAGTATTGCCCCGGTGGTGGATGCCCATCCGGAGTATGAGAAGGCAGCTTTGCTGGAGAGACTTGTGGAACCGGAGAGACAGATTATGTTCCGGGTAACTTGGACAGATGATGAAGGCAAGGTACATGTCAACCGTGGCTACCGGATTCAGTTCAATGGTGCTCTTGGCCCGTACAAGGGAGGACTGCGCTTCCATCCGAGCGTGAATCTTTCGATTCTGAAGTTTCTTGGCTTTGAGCAGGTGTTCAAGAATTCCTTGACAACACTGCCGATTGGCGGCGGCAAGGGCGGCAGTGACTTTGATCCGCATGGCCGCAGTGATGGTGAGATCATGCGTTTCTGCCAGGCATTCATGACCGAGCTGCAGAGGCATATCGGCCTGCATACAGATGTGCCGGCTGGTGATATTGGTGTCGGCGGCCGTGAGATCGGCTATCTGTTTGGACAGTACAGAAGAATCCGTGATGCCTATGACAATGGCGTTCTGACAGGCAAGGGACTGGCTTATGGCGGCTCTTTGATCCGCCCGGAAGCAACCGGCTATGGTGTGCTGTACTATGCTGAAAGAGTTCTGGAACATCTTGGTGACAGCATCAAGGGCAAGACGGTGGCTGTATCCGGCTATGGCAATGTGGCCTGGGGTGTCTGTGAAAAGGTCAGAGAGCTTGGCGGCAAGGTTGTGACACTGTCTGGACACAATGGCTATGTGTATGATCCGGATGGTGTGGTCACAGATGAGAAGATTAATTATCTGCTGGAGATGAGAGCCAGCCGCAATGCGAATATCCGCATGTATGCTGAAAAGTTCGGCCTGCCGTTCCATGAAGGTGAAAAGCCGTGGAGTGTGAAGGCTGATATCTGCATTCCGTGTGCAACGCAGAATGAGGTTGGCATGAAAGAGGCAGAAGAGATTGTGGCAAATGGCACGAAGTATTACTTTGAGGGTGCCAATATGCCGGCTTCCAATGAGGCAATTGCATATCTGCAGGAACATGGTGTTGTGGTTGGACCTGCCAAGGCTGCCAATGCCGGCGGTGTTGCTGTGAGTGCTCTGGAGATGAGTCAGAACAGTGAGCGCCTGTCCTGGACAAGTGAAGAAGTTGATGCCCGTCTGAAGGGAATCATGCGGGCGATCGTGGATTCTTCTCTGGCTGCCGCAAAGAAGTACGGTCATGAGGGTGATCTTGTGATCGGAGCCAATATTGCGGGCTTTGAGAAGGTCGCAGATGCGATGATGGCCCAGGGATTGTTCTGAGGTTTGAGTACAGTGGCCGGTGTTCCGGCCATTTTTATGTATAGGGGAAGAAGTATGAATCACGGAAATTTTACTGAGGGAAAGATCTTTTTGCCGCTGCTGGAATTTGCGCTGCCGGTGCTGCTGGCCTTGTTTCTGCAGTCATTGTATGGGGCGGTGGACCTGCTGGTGGTCGGCCAGTTTGCGACCAGTGCAGATGTTTCGGCAGTTGCCACGGGTTCACAGATCATGTTTACAGTGACCAATGTGGTTGCCTCGCTGGCTATGGGAACAACCGTACTGATCGGTCAGCAGATGGGGGCCGGCCATCATGAGGATGCTGGCAGAACAATGGGAACATCCATTGTGTTTTTTACCGTTCTGGCCTTGATTCTTGGTGCAGCTATGGTGGCAGGCACAAAGCCGATTGCCCATATCATGAATGCACCGGATGAGGCATTTGACATGACATGTGACTATATGCGGATCTGTTCCTTTGGCATGGTGTTTATCGTTGGCTATAACCTGATTGGTTCTTTGTTCAGGGGGCTGGGCAATTCAAAACTGCCTCTGTTAACAGTGGCTATTGCGGCCGTAATCAATATCTTCGGTGATCTGTTCTGTGTGTGCGTGCTGCATATGGGCGCCGCCGGTGCAGCGGCTGCTACGGTGGCGTCCCAGGCATTCTCTCTGTTGATTTCGTATCTTCTGATCCGGCGCATGGAACTGCCGTTTCCCTTCAGTAAGAAACAGCTGAGATGGAATGGTGATCTTATCAAACGGGTGACCGGACTGGGCTTTCCGATTGCTCTCTCTGACTTTCTTGTTGGTCTTTCCTTCCTGGTGATTGTGGCCATTGTCAATGTGTTGGGCGTCACCGCCAGTGCCGGGGTCGGTGTGGCTGAGAAGGTATGCGGCTTTATCATGCTGGTGCCAAGTGCGTTCGGTCAGTCCATGGCTGCCTTTGCGGCGCAGAATTATGGCGCCGGCAAACTGGAGAGGGCCAGAAAGGGACTGCTGTATGGTCTGGCAGTATCCTGGGGCATTGGTGCCATCATGGCGTATCTGTCTTTCTTCCATGGCGATCTTTTATGCGGCATCTTTGCCAGGGAGCCGGATGTCATTGCGGCTGGCTGGCAGTATCTGAAGGCATATGGCATTGACTGTCTGCTCACGCCGATCTTCTTCAATCTGGCCGGTTATTTCAATGGCTGCGGCAGAACACGGTTTGTCATGGCAGAAAATCTGATCGGCGGCATCGGGATCCGTCTGCCGGTTTCCTATCTGATGAGCAAGGTCAGGCCGGTATCGCTGTTCAGGATCGGACTGGCAACACCGATGGCCTCCTTTGTACAGAATGTGCTTTGCGTGGTGTATTTTGTGATGCTGGAAAAACAGCAGAAGCGGGTGCAGGGTGTACAATCATGATGTATGGAATTTCATGTGATTATTAATCCGGCTGCGGCGGCTGGCAGAACACTGAAGCTGTGGCGGAAGATCAAACCATTATTTGACAGAGTCACGTGTACAGTGCATTTTTCGTCGCTGGATCATGATATCCGCGCGATCTGTGCCCAGCTGACAGCCCACCTGCAGGAGAATATCGGCATCATTCTGATTGGCGGGGATGGCTCCATGAATGATGCGGTCAATGGCATCCAGGATTTTGTGCATACCTGTGTCGGTCTGATCCCATGTGGATCTGGCAATGATATGGTCCGTGATATGGATCTGGACAAAGATGTGACAAAGCTTGTGCAGATCATGCTGGAAGGCAGAGTCAGAAGAACAATGGACATCGGCGAGACTGCGATTTTTCATCCGGCATGTTTCATGGACCATCAGACAAAGCAGATTTCGGATGGCGGTCCGGATCCGTTTGTGCAGAAATTTCTGGTATCCAGCGGCTTTGGCTATGATGCTGCGATCTGTCAGCAGGTATTCCTGTCTTCTGCCAAGGCAAAGCTGAATAAGATTCATCTTGGCTCCTTGATTTATGTGCTGATTGCCTTGAAGCTGATTCTGAAACAGAAAAACGCACCTGTTGTACTGACACTGGATGGAAAGCGGGAAATGGTCGATCGGGCGACCTTCCTGTCTGTACATAATCACTGTTATGAAGGCGGTGGATTCAAGTTCTGCCCGTATGCGGATGCCGAAGACGGCATGCTGGATGTGTGTGAGGCATTTGGCTTTCATCTGCTTTCCTTTATCCGTGTTTTCCTGCATGCTTACAATGGTTCGCAGGTAAAGTATACGGATCATGTCGGGCAAAGAAGAGCAAAGGTGATTCGCATGCACAGTGATGTGCCTCTGTGGGTGCATTGTGATGGGGAAGTCTATTGTAAGACGCGTGATGTACAGATGCGTGTATTGGACGAAAAGCTGCAGTTTCTGCTTTAAGGGGCAAGTATGATCTGTACAGTAACTTTGAACCCTGCATTGGATGATGTCATGCAGGTGGCACATTTCAGAAAGGGACAGCTGAACAGGGCAGAGAGCTCACAGTTGTTTCCAGGCGGTAAAGGCATCAATGTGTCACTGGTTCTGCAGCAGCTTGGTATTAGGAGTACTGCCTTGGGCTTTGCGGCAGGAGATACCGGCGTTATGCTGGAGAACATGCTGGCAAAAACGGGTATGCACTGTGATTTGATCCATGTGGCAGAAGGCAGCACGCGCATCAATATCAAGATTCATGACGATGATGATACGGAGATCAATGGACCAGGGCCGCTGGTGACAGAGTCTGATCTGCAGGCGTTGTTGAAGCAGATTTCTGCCTTGCACAGGGAGGATATCCTGGTGTTATCCGGCAGTGCTGCACCAGGGCTGGATGATGATGTGTATGCCAGGATGATGCAGGCTGCACCGAAGGGCATGAAAGTCATTGTGGATGCAGAGAAGAAGCTGCTGGAGCCAGCTTTGTCCTGTAAACCGTTTCTGATCAAACCAAATAAGCCGGAGATGGAATCATTGCTTGGCCATTCGATTGCCTCACGTGAGGATCTGCTGGAAGGGGCAGCCTCTTTGCAGGATAAGGGTGCTGTCAATGTGCTGGTGTCGCTTGGCAAAGATGGTGCCTTCCTGATGGATGAAAATGGCATGCCCCATGAACGCAAGGCGGCTTCTGGCAAAGTGTTGAATCCCACTGGTGCTGGTGACAGTATGGTGGCAGGCTTTCTGGCTGGATATCTGCAGCAGAATGATTATGGTGCAGCGTTGACGCTGGGAACTGCCTGCGGTGGGGCAACGGCCTTTAGCAGCGGTCTTTGCACAGCAGAAAAGATCAATGATGTACTGGCACAGATGGCAGTGCAGGAAGCAGAAGGATAGACATCGTACTTCCCATTTGGTATTGTTTTGCACGGCAAAAGGGGAGGATATCGATATGAATATTGTGACAAAGATTCTGGCAGTGCTGACAGCACTGGAGTTTCTGTATATTTTCTATCTGGAAACTCTGGCAACAGACTCGGCAAAGACGTCCAGTGTATTTGGAATGACGCAGGAAGAACTGCGTCAGAAGAATGTGAATGTCCTGTTTAAGAATCAGGGTGTGTATAACGGACTGATTGCGGTGATGATCTTTCTGGCCGTGTTTGCCTTTGACAGCCTGAAAGGCGTGTTCTGTCTGATGTGCTATATCGTTGGCGTAGCAGCCTATGGCAGCATCACCAGCAATCCAAAGATTATCCTGATGCAGGGCGGTCTGGCAATCCTGACAGTGATTTCAACGTTCTTTTGAGTGATTCACTGCAATTGGTACTTGAAACGCATGTATGGCAGCGTATTCTGCTGAACATGCGTTTTTTTACATCTTGGAGCAGATGATATGAAGTTCTGAAAGATTGGAATTATCAGAAATCAAGATGAAATTATAACCGATAAGGTATAAAACCATATATATTCTAACAAATTATACCTGATATGGTATAACTCTAATATGAATGAAATTGCAGAATATGTAAAGAAAGCACGCCGTGAGGCTGGGCTGACCCAGAAGGAGTTTGCACTGCGGTCTGGGCTTGGCCTTCGGTTTGTGCGCGATCTGGAGCAGGGAAAAGAGACAGTCCGCATGGATAAGGTGAATCAGGCACTGGCGATGTTCGGTATGACAGCGGTGCCAGGCCGGATGGACAGCCATGAATAGCAGGAAGTTTATTTAGATAGTGCCAATTCTTTCCAACTGGTTTGGTTTCTGGTTTGTCTGGCTGTGTCATGCACAGATGGCAAGTCTTTTGCGTGCAGCATTTTTTTACTGTGTTTCTTTGTGCGAGGATGTATACTAACAGCGTTATTTGAATGGAAAGATGAGGGATGCGCATGATCCACGAGGAATGCGGTGTATTTGGTATCTATGACCAGGATGGCAGGACAGATGTTGCCGGCAATACGTATTATGGTTTGTTTTCTCTGCAGCATCGTGGACAGGAGTCCTGCGGCATTGCGGTCAATGACCGTGGTGTGATTACATGTGAGAAGGATGTTGGCCTGGTGCGTGATGTGTTTACACGTGAAAAGCTGATGTCGCTTGGACGGGGACAGATGGCAATCGGCCATACACGGTATTCAACCTTTGGCACGGTGAATCAGACCAATGCCCAGCCGCTGGTTGTGCGCCATATCAAGGGCCAGCTTGCCCTTGTGCATAATGGCAATCTGACCAATGCGCCACAGCTGCGCCGCAAGCTGGAGATGCATGGTGCCATCTTCCATACGACCAATGATACTGAGATTATTGCGTATATGATCATCAAGGAACGGCTGAGTGCGCCCTCGATTGAGGAAGCAATCAACCGTGCCATGTACAACCTGGAAGGTGCGTATTCACTTGTGATCATGTCACCGGAGAAGCTGATTGCCGTGCGTGATATGACGGGATTTCGTCCGTTATGCATGGGCCAGATGAAAGACGGCCAGATTATCTTTGCCTCTGAGACATGTGCTTTGGATTCACTGGGTGCTAAATTCATCCGCAATCTGGATGCCGGTGAGATTGTTGTCGTGGACAAGTCTGGCATTCGTTCAATCCGTGAACATGTCAATCCCGTCAAGCATATGTGTGCTTTTGAATATATTTACTTTGCCCGTCCGGACAGTGTGATGGAAGGATTAAGTATTCATCAGGCCCGCATCAATGCCGGCCACATTCTTGCAAAGGAACATCCGGTGGATGCGGATGTGGTCATTGGTGTGCCGGACTCCGGCCTGGATGCAGCGATTGGCTATGCCCAGGCATCCGGTATTCCGTATGAGATGGGCTTTACCAAGAACCGCTATATTGCCAGAACGTTCATTCAGCCGACCCAGGATCAGCGTGAGAATGCGGTGCGGATGAAGCTGAATGTGATTGCCTCGGTTGTCAAAGGCAAGCGTGTGATCATGGTGGATGACTCGATTGTCCGTGGTACAACATCTGCCAGAATTGTGGCCCTGCTCAGAGATGCCGGTGCCAGGGAAATTCATGTGCGGATCTCGGCACCGCCGTTTATCTCACCGTGTTACTATGGCACGGATATTGATTCGAAGAAGAATCTGATCGCCTGTAAGATGAGTCTGGATGAGATCTGCAAGTATATTGGCGCAGATTCGCTTGGCTATCTGAGTGTGGATGGGGTAAGGCAGATGTGTGCAGATGCCAATTGTGATCTGTGCCTTGGCTGCTTTACGGAGCATTATCCGGCACCGACGCCGAAAGAGAGCGAGAAGTCAAAGTTTGAACAGAAGATCGGCTTTGATGGGGAAGAGAATGACACCCGTGAAAGAGTGCACGGGGATGCCAAGGAACTGTAAGAGTTTGACAAAGAGAAGCGATGAAATGGGCGGATCCAGTGTGGATCTGCCCGTTTTGTACATCCGGGATGATAAGATAGTAGAACAGCTGAGAAAGCAGGAGGTATTTCATGAAGTTTGCACATCTGGCAGATCTGCACCTTGGCATGATTGTCAATCATGTATCGATGGCAGAGGAGCAGAAACATATTCTGAAAGAAATTGTAGAAATTCTGGTGAAAGAAAAACCAGATGCACTGCTGATTGCGGGCGATGTGTATGACAAGGCAGTGCCTTCTGTGGAAGCGGTCAATCTGCTGGATGATTTCCTGACGGATCTTGCCGGACATCACATCCGGACATACCTGATTGCAGGCAATCACGACCAGGGTGACAGACTTGCCTATGGCGGACACCTGCTGGCTGGCCAGGGGATTCATATTTGTGGAAATTTCATGGGAAAGATGGACCACGATATACTGACGGATGATTTCGGAGAAGTGCATGTGTGGCTGCTGCCGTATATCCGGCCAAGCTATGTCAACCGTTATCTGGATGAAGATGACAGAGTGGGCAGCTATCAGCAGGCTGTGGCCAGGGCCATTGCCATGTCGGATGTGGACTTTTCCAAACGAAATGTCATTGTCTCACATCAGTTTGTGACCGGGGCAAAGGTTGATCCGCTTGGCTCCGAACAGTTGATTGTCGGCGGTCTCGATCAGATTTCTGCTTCTGTCTATGATGACTTTGATTATGCGGCATTAGGCCATATTCATCATCGCCAGCAGCTTGGCAAAAATGTGTTTTATGCCGGTACACCGCTTGCGTATTCCTTTGCGGAGGAAAACCAGCAGAAAGCGCTTGGCTTTGTTGAGCTGAAGGAAAAGGGCATGGTGTGTGTCTATACACGCTTGTTAACGCCGCTGCATCATATGCGGACCATCGAAGGGTATTACAAGGAGACTCTTTCGGCTGCCAGTGAGGATGAAAACAAGGAGGACTATGTCCGCTTTGTACTGCATGACAATCAGGAACAGCCGGATGCGATACGCTATCTGAGAGAGCTGTATCCCAATGCCATGCGGCTGGACTATGACAATGAGCGGACCCGGGCTGAAATGATTCTGCCTGTTAATACGATGCAGACGATGTCTCCTTCTGATCTGTTTGCCCGGTTTTACAAAGAGCGCAATGGCATTGAGATGTCTGAAGAACAGATTTCCTATCTGAAAGATCAGATTGATGAGATCTGGAATGGAGGTGAGCAGGCATGAGACCGCTGCGCTTGGAAATGTGTGCTTTTGGTCCGTATGCAAAGCCAACCGTGTTGGATTTTTCTTTGCTTGGTGATTCCGGTCTGTACCTGATCACCGGTGATACAGGTGCCGGCAAGACAACGATCTTTGATGCGATCACCTATGCGCTGTACGGACGGACATCAGGCGATAACCGGAACGTAAAAACCCTGCGGTCCCAGTATGTGGATAACAGTGTGAAGACCTATGTGAAGCTGGATTTTTCCTATGGCGGCAAAACATACCACGTCCTGCGCAAACTGCGCTATCAGAAGGAAAAGGATCTGCTGACACAGGATGCAGAACTGACCATGCCGGATGGTTCCATCACTGCTAAAAGCACCCAGGTCACAAAGAAGATCGAAGAAATCCTGAAGATTGACTGTGATCAGTTTGCCCAGATTGTCATGATTGCCCAGGGCAGTTTCCGCCAGTTGCTGACAGCGGATACGAAACAGCGGGTCAAGCTGTTTCAGGACCTGTTCCATACAGGCAATTATCAGAAACTGATGTTAAAGCTGGAAGATGAGCGCAGAACTGCTGCAGACAAGGTCAATACAGAAATGACCGCACTGCAGAGTGCCATCGCTTTTCTGCAGGGCAATGATGCCTGTGACCTGTCTCATTGGAACAGTGACAATCCGTTCCTGCAGCAGGAACAGTTTTCTGCAGAAGTGCACAAGGCAATCGACTTTGACAAAGCTGAAAAAGAAAAGCTGGAAAAGCAGGTGCAGGAAAGAACAGATGCCAATGCGATTCTTTCCAGAACCATTGGCCAGAAGGAAGAAACAGCCGGCCGCTACGCCAAACTGCATGCGGTCGAGAAAAAGATACCGGCGGCAGAAGAAGCCCTGCGTACAAAGCAGAATATTCTGCATGCAAAGCAGGAAGCACAGGAAGATGAAGCCATCGCCACGCTGCAGGTGCAGCTTGCCAGGGAAAAAGAGCAGCTGCCAAAGTATGACATGCTGGAACAGGCAGGAATGGAGCTGAAAAACAGTAAGAAGAAGCTGGCAGATCTGCAGAAACAGATCGGGTTGAATCAAAAAAGGCTGGAAACGGCAGAAAGCACCCTTGCCAAAGATCATCAGAAACAGCAGGCATGCAAGGATGTGCCTGCAAAGAAGATCCAGATGGAAAGTGAACTGCAGATCAAGCAGAACCGCCTTAGCCAGCTGCATGCGATCGTATTGCTGGAACAGGCGATTCATAAGACACAGATTGATAAAGCAAGAGTGAAACAGCTTGTGGAAACGACATTGTGTGCTTATGAAAATGCCAATCATGTGTACATGGAAAATCGTTCGGTATTCTTCCGGGAACAGGCCGGCCTGTTGGCATCTGGTCTGCAGGAAGGAGAGCCCTGCCCGGTATGCGGGTCCGTTCATCATCCTTCCCTTGCCCATCTTGCCAAGGGTGCCCCGGATCAGAAAACGGTGGAGGAACTGGAGAGAAAGAGCCTGCAGGCCAAGAAGGACAGTGATGCGGCGCATCAGAAACTGTCCGGTGTGATGGCGAAGCTGCAGGAACAGCAGAAAAATCTGGGAAATGCACTTGCCCAGGCAGGTGTTTCAGATCCTGCGGCATTAAACGATGCCATCGCAAAGATCAGCAGGGAAATCACATCTGATCAGCAGAATATTGATGTGCTTTTGAAACAGGAAAAAGAGCTCCATCAGATTGAAACGGAGATTGATGCGCTTTCGAAAGAGACAGATATGATGCGCACACAGCTGCAGGAAGTGACGCTGCAGGAGTCAAAGCAGCAGGGAGAGATTCTGCAGGCAAAGCAGAAGATTGAGATCCTGCAGAAAGATCTTGCGTATGCGGATGCAGCAAGTGCAAGGCGGGCAATCAAGGCTTTGACGCAGCAGGTGGCAGAACGGCAGAAGATCTGGCAGCAGGTACAGCAGGATGTAATTAATGCACAGCAGATACTGCGCGATCTTGAAATGGAGAAAAAGACATATGAAGCTTCACTGCCAGATGGTGATGAAGCGGGTTTCCGCAGGAATTTAGCTAAGGATCAGGCAAGTCTTGTACATAGCCAGGATACATTGTCGGCGCTGCAGCGTTCTTTGAGTGTCATCAGCCATCGTCTGAAGAATAATGAAGATACATTTACAAAGGTAAATACCGGGATGAAGAAACTGGCCAGGCTGCAGAAGCACTATGATCTGGTGCGTTCTCTGGCTGACACGGCGGATTCACATCTGAGCGGCAAAGAGAAACTGACACTGGAAGAGTATGTGCAGATGCATTACTTTGATGAGATTCTGTACTATGCCAACCGGCGCTACAGGCAGATGTCATCAGGTCAGTATGAGCTTGTTCGCCATCAGGATCATCTTGGCCGCCAGTCCCATGCAGCACTGGCTCTGGATGTCATTGATCATTACAACGATACGGTGCGGCCTGTGGATTCTCTTTCAGGCGGCGAGTCTTTCCTGGCATCGATGTCGCTGGCACTGGGCCTGTCGGATGCTACGCAGGACCATGCCCATGTGCAGATGGATGCGATGTTCATCGATGAGGGTTTTGGTTCCCTGGATGAAGAATCTCTTGCCCAGGCAGTGGATACATTAAGCTCCATCTCAGAGGCAGACCGCCTGATCGGCATCATTTCCCATGTGTCTCAGCTGGAAGAAAGAATCAGCCGGAAGATTGTGGTGAAAAAGAATCTGCAGGAAGATGGCGGCAGTACGGCGAAGATTGTGATTGACTAGCAGAAAAGCTGGATTTGAAAGCTTGATGCCATTGTCTTGCTGGAAGACAACGGCTATCAGCTGAGAGAACCCTATTCAAAAGTGTTAATAATAGATTGATCAGGAAATCTCAAAAGACACCACGGGCAGAAATTGAGAAAGCAAAGAAGTATCGAAATGACGATCTTTCAAGAAAGGAAAACGAATGAGCAATAACAGTTTTGATGATGTTCTTCAGGAACAGCTTCCTGATCCTGAGATTCGGGCTGAACATGCAGTGATTCAGGCGTTGATTGATGCAAGACACCAATCCGGGCTGACACAGAAGGAACTTGCGAGAAAAACAGGAATTGCACAACCTGATATCAGTAAACTGGAACATGGCAATGCAAATCCTTCTGTACGGACACTGCTGCGGCTTGCAAAGGGAATGGGAATGCAGCTGAAGATTGAATTTATACCTGTAAAACAGCCGGTGGTCAAATGAGAGTACAGGAATTAAATCGTAATAAAGTATTGTATATGCTGTTAGGCTTGTGCCTGTATGGCCTGCAGGCAGCGGCTCTGTATGGTGTGGCATCGCTGTTTTCTTCATTGTTTGCCACATCCGGCACTTTCTACATGATGGTATTTTCTCTGATGATTGTCAGCGGTACGGCAGTGATCTGCCGTCTTGGCTATGGCTGGCTGCAGGAAAATCTGGATGAAACAGAACTGCGGTACTGTCAGATGGCGGCCTGCTTTGTGTTTCTTGCTGTACTGCAGTGGCAGACTGCTCTGTTATGGGCAGCTGCCTGTGCTGTGTATCTTGTCTGCAAAAAGGAACAGATTTACTGGCTGTCTGCGGCCGGCAGGCTTGTGATCTATGGGCTGTATGCAATGATGCTGGTCTTCATGTGGCGACGTTTCCTGCTGGATTCAGTCAGTGCCTACGATATGCTCAGCATGTTGTTTGTCGGCTGGTACAGCCATCTATGCTTTGATGGTTCGCCTGTTGGTGAAGCTGGTCTGGCACTGCTGTTTGTGCCGTTCATGAACCTGTATCTTGTCAAGCTTGGACTTGCCGCAAGTGTTCATGTAAGGATGTTTGTACTGCTTGGGGCAGCTGTGCTTCTGGTGTATGAATTGTTATCACGCTGGCTGGATACCGTCAGGAATTATCTTTCGATTGCGTACTGCATGGCATGGATCATCATCCTGTTTGTGATGAATCCGGTGCTAGGCTTACTTGGGCTGCTGGATGGCATCATCCTTGCATGCGTGGTGCCCTGGCTTGCCCATATGTTTGCCCATCGTTTTTCCGGTATCTTTCAGGGAATGCGGATTCTCTGCCTGCTTGTATTTGCGGCCTCCCTGTGTGGTCTGTATATGAGAGGCGTGATGACGTATAAGGCAGGAATGATCAGTATGCTTGTATGGATGCTGTTATGTTTTTCCGACAGTATCGCTTCACTTTCAGAGGCAGTTTGTCATCTGCTGCAAAGCAAAGAAGAACAGGAAAACCAGGATCATCACGATCAGATTTCTGCATAACAAAATGGGAATGCCATCCGGCATTCCTGTTTTGTATTTATGAAGGTTGTTAATCCAGCAGGGAGAGCAGTTCTTCTCTGGTAAATCCTGCTCTGGACATCTCTTTGCCATCCAGCATTCTGCCAGCCAGATCGGCTTTATCCTCCTGGAGTTTGAGGATGCGCTCCTCAATTGTATCTTTCAGGATCAGGCGGTAGACAGAGACGATATTCTTCTGACCGATGCGGTGGGCACGGTCGCTGGCCTGGTTCTGGACTGCTGTGTTCCACCATGGATCGTAGTGGATGACAATATCGGCTGCGGTCAGGTTCAGGCCGGTGCCGCCTGCTTTGAGCGAGATGGCAAAGACCGGCACATCATCCTTCTGGAAGGCATCTACCATTTCAGCACGCTCTTTGGCATTGGTAGCACCGGTGAGCAGATGATAGGCAATGTTTTCTTCCTTTAAGCGCTTTGTCAGAATTGCCAGCATGGATGTGAACTGGGAGAACAGCAGAACTTTATGGCCGGCTTCGGTGGCATTCTTGATCAGATCCAGGCACAGCTCTTCCTTGGCGGAACCGCCGGTGTAGTTGTCATAGAGAAGGGCAGGATCACAGCAGATTTCCCGCAGATGAGTCAGCTCTGACAGGATCTCGATATGCTGGTGGCGGAACTGTTCATCCGTCGTATTCTTCAGGGCATAGCGGATCTGCTGTACACGGGCATCATAGAGCTGCTTCTGCTCGGTATCGGCATTGGCATAATACACTTCTTCCATCTTGTCCGGCAGGTCCTTGAGCACATCTTTCTTCAGACGGCGCAGGACAAACGGGCGGATCATCTTCTGCAGCATGACTTCGGCATACGTATCCTTGTCCCGGATGATCGGCAGCTCGAAGGTGGAGCGGAACCGGTGATAGGAGAAGAAGAATCCCGGCATGATGAAGTCAAAGATGGACCAGAGCTCGCTGAGCCTGTTTTCAATCGGCGTGCCTGTCAAAGCGATGCGGAACTTTGCATTGATGTCCTTGACGGCCTTGGATGCCATTGTGCCGGCATTCTTGATGTATTGTGCTTCATCGATGATTTCTACCGTAAAAGTTTTATCCTGATAGAATTCCATGTCCTTTTTCAGCAGGTTGTAGGATGTGATCAGGATATCGGCTTGATCTGCCTGTTTCATGGCATCTTCGCGTTCTGCGGCAGCACCGATGATGGTGACGGCTTTGAGGTCCGGAGCGAACTTCTGTACTTCCTGATACCAGTTGTATACAAGGGAGGCAGGGCAGACAACCAGGGTCTTGCCAAAGCCTTTGTTCGCATCAAGAAAGGAGAGTACCTGCAGGGTTTTGCCAAGGCCCATTTCATCGGCGAGCAGTGCACCAAAGCCATTGTGGTACAGGGCGCTGAGCCAGCGGAATCCTTCCTTCTGGTAATCACGCATGATGCTTTCCAGCCTTTTCGGCGGCTCGTAGTCATCGATGTCGGTGCTTTTGATGTTGGCGATCAGACTGCGGAATTTGGCGTCCCGGTCAATTTCGAGACTTGTTTCCCGGCTTTCTTCTTCCAGGTACATTGCTCTGTACTTACCAACCTCAACGCTGCCATTTTCAATTTCACTCTTTTTCAGCTGCAGGGAATTGGCAAGATTGGCAAATTCATCAAACTGGCCGCCATCATCCAGGTCAATGAATTCTCCGCTTTTAAGCCGGAAGAATTTCTTCTTGCGGTCATAATGGGACAGGATCTCAGCGATCTCTTCTGGCTTCATGGTAGCCGAGCCAATGTTCAGCTGCAGCAGATCATCACTGTCATTGACTGAAACGCCGACGGTGATCTTGCCGACCTTTCTGATTGTCAGCTTCTTCAAAGTGTCTGATACAAACACTTTTGCCTTTTCCTGCATGGCATGGATGCCTTCCTGCAGCAGTTCATACAGTTTTTCTTCATCATTGGCAAGCGTCATCTGCTTGTGAATGGGATCATAGGCATTGAACCACTGGGAGACAAACGCATCCATCTGCTTTTCATCCGCAATGGACCGTCTGCCCTGGGCCTGAATGCCGGCGAATACGTTGTATCGATTGCTGGGATAGATGGCATACAGCTCGGCTGTGATGACATCTTTGTCCGGGGCATCCAGATAGATTTCAAAGTCAGGCTTGTCCGGGAGATATTTTGCGGGATCAAAGCCATTTGCGGTAAAGGCAGTATGGCTTTCCAGCAGCGGATAGAGGTCTCTGGCAAAGGCAGGCAGATCACTGGAAGAGATGTACTGGGCATTTTTGCCGGCGGCCTGCATGTAGTCCAGCAGTGCAACAAGTTTTTCTGAGGTGCGCTGAGAGACGTAGTAGACTGGCTTGGTGCCGTCGAAGATATAGAGCTGCTGGCTGCCTTTGAACATACGCAGAGAGCTGGATGACAGCAGCCATCCGCCGTCTGTCTGTTTCATGGCCGCATGCAGGTCGGGCAGTCCTTCCTTTTTATGATAGATGATGTCGCCGGCATAGCCGTATTCTTCTGCATGCATGACATGCAGGTCGAGCTGTTGTGCAGCTTCCATGAAGGCATCAAGATATCTGCCCCGCAGGCACAGGGATCTGCCGATTTCATAGTCATTGCCATAATAGCCGGGAAAGGCAGATATGCTGCGGAACGTGTCTTCTTTGTTTACCAGGGAACGTAAAAAGACAACGAGACGGCGGCATGTCCTGTGGAAAGCAGACAGGTCATGGATGAATTCAAGTTCACGGCCATAGCGGTGGTAGCCGTGTGTGTTGATGAGATTGATGAAGGCTGTGATGTTGGGCAGAACATACATCTTGTTTTCACTGCGGCCGATGCGGAATTCACAATGCAGTGCTTCGGGATCCCGCTGGTCTGCAGAGACATACGGCACCAGCATGACATTGGTGGCAGAGCGCAGGTCAACCGGCGCCTGTTCAATTCTTTCCAGCAGATGCACAATGGTTTCATCACTGCCTCTTTCTTTGTCAGGCGCTTCTTCTTCCTTTGCGCTTTCTTTCAGATACTGCAGCAGAACCGCAGCAATATGGGGGCATTCAGAGCCAAGGGTGCATGTGCAGTCGGTGTCAAAGATGAAGCCAAGGGTTTCATTGATGCAGACATAGACATGATAGCTGCGTCTGCCCACGGTGACATCGGCTTCAATATCGACCAGACCGGATGTCTGATCGCGGGATACAGTCAGATCTTTGACTGCACCTTGTTCACAGAGTGTTTCTGCCTGATGAAAGACTGGTTCACTGCATGTCCGTTTGATGTTTTCCAATGTGAGCATATGCCCTGGCCCCCTTATCCTTCCTGCTATTTTAGCATGGAACAAGCGTGAGGAAAGGCTTCCGTTTCAGATGGAATCGTGGGATGATAAGATGTTCACCTGGTTTTCAGAGCATATGCAGACGAAAAGCCGGAAGTCGTGATAAACTATGCTGGTATCAAAGGATAGAATCACAGACCTCGGGGGGAGCAGGGATATCAGATGAATAAGAAGAAAGTGATTTGGATCAGTGCATTGTCTGCCATTGGCGTTCTGGCGGGTGCGTATGGCATTGGCTGCGGGTTCTACAGCAGCCACCTGATGCCGCATACCAGTATTAACGGGACAGCCGTTGGCAATGATAGTGCTTCTAAAGCGGCCAGTGCCCTTGCCAGCAGTCAGGGCAAGGTAATTACGCTGGCAGAACGTGATGACAAGACAGAGACGATCTCGCTGGATGATATTGCATACCAGGCGGATGTGTCTGACGATGATGTGAAAAAAGTGATTGCCAGCCAGAGTGCCTGGAAGTGGCCTGCCTATTTGTTTAAGACAAGTGAGGAGACTGTGGATCTGGATGTCAGTTATGATGAGACAAAGCTGGAAGAGGCTTTGAGTGCGTTGAACTGCATTTCCGGATCTGATGTCGTGGCGCCGGTCAATGCCCATGTGGAACGGGGAACCAATGGGTATGAGATCGTGGCAGAGACAGAAGGCAATACGCTGGATAAAGACAAGACACTTGCGGCGGTCAAGACAGCGCTGTCGCAGGGTGAAAGTGAAGTGGATCTGGAGGCAGAGGGCTGCTATGAAGAACCGACGATCAAGTCGGATGATGAAGCTTTGTCCAAGGAACTCACACTGCTGAAGTCAATTGAGAATGAAGTGATTACGATTGATCTGTCCGGGGCAACGGAGACTTTGTCTGGTGATGCATTGGTGGATCTTTTGAATATCAATATTGATGATGCAACCATTACGGCCAATGATGAAAAGATGACTGCCTATGTGGATTCCCTGGCAGAAAAGTACAATACGATTTATACACAGCGTACCTTTACTGCGCATGATGGCTCAACAGTGACCGTGGGCGGAGGCTCAACGGATACCTATGGCTGGATGATGAATGAGGATTCTACCAAGGATGCCATTGCGGCTGCGGCAGTTTCCGGTCAGTCTCAGACAGTCAGTGCGTTCTGGGATGTGACAGCGTATGGCGGCCGCAACGGTACCAATGGTGATATTGGCAATACGTATATTGAAGTATCCATCTCTGCCCAGCATCTGTGGTATTACAAGAATGGATCACTGGTGCTGGAGGCAGATGTGATTACCGGCAAACCGGAACATGGCCAGGATACACCGACCGGTGTGTTCCGGATCTGGAAGAAGGAACAGAATGCCACTCTGAAAGGCACAGCCTGGGATGGTTCGAAATGGAGTTCACCGGTTGCGTACTGGATGCCGATTACCTGGACAGGTGTTGGTCTGCATGATGCGACATGGCAGTCTGCCTTTGGCGGTACACTGTATTATACGAGAGGATCTCATGGCTGCATCAACCTGTCTTACAGTGTTGCCCAGTCCATCTTCAATACGGTGGATGTCAATACACCGGTTGTGATCTATTGATGAAAGTTCAGAGGTCAGAGCGTCGTGCCTGGCTTCTTTTTTTCAGGAAAGCGGCAGGAAGGATGGGATGACGGTGGTCAGATTGTCATAGACGCGCTGGAAGTCAGAGCGTCTTTCCAGCTTTTCTTCTACTTTTCTGGCATTGACCGGCTGATCCGTGATGATGCCATCAATGTCGGATTTCAGGAATTTTTCAATCTGCTTTTTGCTGTTGACACTCCATACATAGATCTTTTTGCCCTTTGCCTGGATGGCATAGATGGCCGCCGAGGTGGCAGCTTCGCTTGCGACAATGAAGCAGTCACAGTTGAGATCCGGCGTATCACCAATGGCCATGTTATAGATATAGCCTGTTTCCAGCTGCGGGTATGTTGTTTCCATGTAGTCAACCAGGCTGTATTTCAAAGAAATGAACGTGCAGCTGTCTGTCATGTTTTTCTCCTGGGCAAGTCTGGCAAGATCATCTGCCATCTGTTTGTCGGCGGTATAGCCTTTGAGTTCCACAAACAAGTGCATATTCCAGGCCTTTGCCGCAGCAAGAAACTGATCAATTGTTGAAACGGTGACGCTTGGCTGTCCCTGCCGGAGCGGGAGAATGTTGATCTGGGTCTGGATTTCTTCCAGGGTCATATCCCATACATAGCGTTTGTCATGGGCAGTACGCCAGAACGTATTGTCGTGGGTGACGACATAATAGCCGTCTTTGGTGCGCTGCACATCAATTTCGCCTGCTGTGATGCCCTGTTCGTGGGCGCGTTCAAGATCATACAGGGTGTTTTCAGCACCAAGGGCGCCGCCTGCCCGGTGGGCGATGATCAGAGCATCTGATTTGGCCGGGAACCATTCATCAAAATAGCCTGCTGCAACAAAGCCAAAGGCAAGTGAAAAGGCCAGTGATGCCAGCAGAAAACGGCGGATAAATCTGCCTCCTGGCTTTCTGACAGGTATTTCTGTTTCTTTCTGCATCCAGTGCCAGATGCTGGTCAGTTCCAGAAGCAGAGCGCTGCTTGCAAGCATGCGGATGATGGTGCAGACAAGCAGACAGAACATGGTTGCAGTGCCAAGCAGTACTCTATCTTGGACAGTGTGCTGTGTCAGAAATGTATTCAGCAGATGGGATGGTATGCGGATGGTCAGGATGCCGGCAAGCCAGATGGAAAGGAAGATCGTGATGATCGCACTGGCTGTTTCCGTGATGCATTCCTTCTGATGTGTTTTGAACATTCTCCATGAGGTGCGCACGGCCTTCCACGGCTTTTGCTTGTGCAGGATGGCTGCGTGCAGGGTATAGATGCTTAAAAAGCTCAGGATGAAAATGGCACCTTCGACGCTGCCATAGAGCAGGTAGAAGAGAGGCGTGCGTTTGTATCCGGCAAGGATCCATTCCGGCCAGCGCAGTGATGAGGTCCATGTTGTTGTGGTGCCAAGGCCTGCCAGCGGGATGATGATGCCAATCCAGAACATGATGAGAATGCCGGCGGGTGTCAGAAAATGGGGCAGTGTCTTCAAGCCTTCCTTTGCGCATTGGAAAAAGGATGGTTTCCGGTTTCCGCTGAGTACCTGCTGGCAGTAAAGGATGCGGGCATTGATTTCCGTGCATGTACACAGCATTAGCAGCAGCATTGCACTGATCAGGATGGTCCAGCCCTGCCAGCTGGTGAAGATCCAGCCAAGATTGCCTGAGGTCAGAGAGACAAGCCCGCCGGCATCCAGCAGGAACTGTACGATCCAGCCATAGAAGACAATCACCAGGGCCAGAAAGACAGTCAGGCAGATATGGAACAGCAGAAGTCTGGGCAGTGCATCTCTGCTTTTGATCAGGTGCAGCAGGATTTTCACAGGTTCTTTACGTTTGTTCATGTTTCTTCATTGTACATTCGTTTTGCCTTTTGTGAGATCGTGATATCATCAAAGCCATGGAAACAGTAAGAATGATGGCAGGATGGCTGCTGGTGATCAATGTGGTATCCTTTGCTTTGTTTGGTATTGATAAGCATAAGGCAGTTGTGCATGCCTGGCGGATTCCTGAACGTGTGCTGATGGCAAGTGCTGCCATGGGCGGCGCTGGAGGTGCACTGGCTGGCATGTATGTGTTTCACCATAAGACAAAACACACAAAGTTTACAGTCGGGGTTCCGGCTCTGCTTGTGCTGTGGATCATTCTGTTATTTCAGATAAGAGGGTAAGGATGAATATCTTTGAAATTATCGGACCGGTGATGGTGGGACCGTCAAGTTCCCATACGGCCGGTGCTGCCCGGATTGGTCTTGTATCAAGAAGACTGCTGGGAGAAAAAGTTGTGGATGCAGTGATTCTTCTGCATGGTTCGTTTGCCGCAACAGGTGTCGGCCATGGTACGGACCGTGCTTTGATTGCGGGTCTTCTGGGTATGGCATGCGATGATGCGCGCATTCCGGATGCGTTTGAAGAAGCGCGCAAAGCAGGAATGAAGGTGACGCTTGGCACCGTGGATCTGGGTGAGGAAGCGCATCCTAACAGTGTGCGTCTGTTCTTAAAGGGTGAATATGGCAAGAAGCTGGAGATCGTGGCTGCTTCCATTGGCGGCGGTCAGATCCAGATCCGTGAGATTGACGGTCTGAAGACAGTGTTCTCGGGTGATTATCCGACATTGATCGTGGAGAATGATGACCGGCCGGGTGAAGTGTCTGCGATAACGGGCATGCTGTATGAGCATCATATCAATATTGCCACGGTGCAGCTGGACCGTGACAGCCGCGGCGGCCATGCAGTGACCGTGATTGAGTGTGATCAGGAAGTGCCGTCTGCTGCTCTGGAACAATTGCGGAATCATCCGGGCATTCTGAAGATCACATATCTGCCTGTGAAGGAGGAAACATGTACAGTTCATTAGAGAGAATTCTGGAAGAGTCCGGCAAGAGCGGCCAGCCGTTCTGGAAGGTTGTGCAGGCAGAGGACTGCCATGAGGAAAATATTTCGGAAGAAGCTTCATTTGCCAGAATGGCAGGTATGTATGCCTCGATGAAGGCATCCGTGGCCGGCTATGAAAATGGCATGTCATCGGCCTCCGGCCTGGTTGGCAAAGAGGCTGGCATTCTGCATCGGCGCATTGAAAAGAAGGAAATGCTGGCAGGTGATTTTGTGTCTTCGGTGATGGAGAAGGCATTGAAGGTAGCGGCCTGCAATGCCTGTATGCGCCGTATTGTGGCAGCACCGACCGCAGGCAGCTGTGGTGTACTGCCGGCAGTGTTGATTTCCTATCAGGAAAAAACAAACTGTTCTGACGATAAGATGGTAGAAGGCCTGTATGTGGCAGCTGGGATCGGCGGTGTGATTGGCCAGCGTGCTTCTCTGTCTGGTGCCCAGGGCGGCTGTCAGGCGGAGATTGGCTCTGCCAGTGCCATGGCAGCCGGTGCTCTTGCCTATCTTGATGGCGGCGGCAACATGGAGATTGTCAATGCCTGTGCACTGGCACTGAAGGGATTATTAGGATTGGCCTGTGATCCGGTGGCAGGTCTTGTGGAAGTGCCGTGCGTGAAGCGGAATGTGATCGGGGCTGTCAATGCCGTGACAAGCTGTGACATGGCCAGGGCCGGCATTGTGTCAAAGATTCCGGCAGATGAAGTGATTGATGCGATGCATACGATTGGTGCAAAGATGCCGGTGGAAATACGGGAAACAGGAATTGGCGGTCTTGCCGGCACAAAGACGGGTCAGAAGATTGCCCGGGCAATGAAGGATAACCGTCCGCAGGGGCTGTGATGTATCACAGCTTTTTTATATGAAAAAGGCACCGGAATTGACCGGTGCCAGTCAGAAGCGGCGTATCAGATCCATGAAGGGAACCACGATGCAGTGGGGAATGACCTTTGCCACAATGCGCTGGGCAGTTGTGACAATGCCTGGTGTGCATACCCACAGGTTTGCCTTGGATGCGGCAAGGGACAGGCGGACAACGCTTTTGGAGACAGATGCCAGCGGGGTGTGGCGGAAACTGTTTCCGGTTGTTCTGGCTTTGGGGATGAATTCGGTATCTTTGACCCAATATGGGCAGACACATGTGACTTTGATCTGTCTTGGCAGCAGTTCATGGTGGAGTGCTTTGGCATAGCTCATCAAGAATGCCTTGGATGCGGCATAAACGTTGAAGCCGGGCATTGGCTGGAAGGCCGCAATGGACGCAATCTCCAGAATTCTGGCACCTTTGTGCATGTACGGAAGGCAAAGGCGCGTGACGGCAGCGGCTGCCCGGCAGTTCAGATCGATCATGCGGTTTGTTTCTGCAACGCTGAGCTCTTCAGTTTTACCAATGGAGCCAAGGCCTGCTGCGGCAACAAGTACGGTGATATCCGGCTTTTCGGCCTGCAGTTTCTCTGCCAGAATATCGAAGCTGTGTGGATCGCACAGATCCAGAGGAATGGCAATAACGGGCTTGCTTGTGAACTTCTGCAGTTCAAGAAGACGTTCTTTGCGTCTGGCAATGACCCAGAATTGTGCAATGGCAGGATCATCAGCCAGCTGGCGGACAAACTCTTTGCCAAGGCCGCTGGAAGCACCTGTAATCAATGCTGTTTTCATGGCAATACCTCACTTTTTGCGGAAACGGGATTCGATGGATGTGACATACCACGCAGTGCCGATGCTGTAGATGACAACAGCAAGGACGACGCATACAATGCCAACGGTCCTTGATGGGAACAGATACAGAATCATGCCGTCGGCGGCAATGGCAAGACCGGTGATCATCCAGAGTTTACCAACAGCTTTGTTGTAGGTGCTGACATCCTTGACAGGAAACGGGGCATGGAGACTGCCAAAGCCCCATGGCTTTCTGGATCTGGAAATGGATTCAAAGACACCAATCAGGACACCGGCAGCACCGGTGATCAGAACGATGATGGCTGCATATGTATAGTTTCTCATGGTAAATCCTGCTTTCTTTTGTCATAACCTTATCACAAACAAAACCTGGCTGCGATATAATCGAGTCCATGAAACAAAGTGTAAAAGGCGCATTGTTAACAGCAGGCGGCGGTGTCTGCTGGGGATTGAGCGGCTCTATGGGCCAGTATCTGTTCACAAAGCAGGGAATGGATGCCCACTGGCTTGTGCCGATCCGGTTGTTTCTTGCCGGTGTGATTCTGTTTATTTACTGCCGGATCAGAATGGGAAAGTATGTATATTCGCCATGGAAGACAAAGCGGGATGCCAGAGATCTGTTGGTCTATGGCCTGCTTGGCATTTCATTGTGTCAGTATCTGTATTTCCGCACCATTCAGTTATCAACGGCTGGTGCTGCCACCATTCTGCAGGATCTTTCACCGGTCATGATCCTGATCGTGGAATGCATTCACCGGCATGAAAAGCCTGGAATATTCGATGTGTTCTCTATTATTCTGGCTCTGGTTGGCGTGACGTTAATCACAACGCACGGCCGCATGGAACTGGGCATCCCTGCTGGTGCACTGCTGTGCGGTGTTCTGTGTGCAGGCTGTGTTACCGTCTATAACTGCTATCCAAGACATCTCTTGGCTCACTTTCCGGTGGTTGTCCTGCAGGCATGGTCATTCCTGATGGGCGGCCTGCTGTTTGCCTTTGTCTTTAAGATCTGGCAGTACAATTATGTCCCTAATGTGATGGGCATCATTGGCATTGCCTTCGTCGTTGTCGTTGGCAATGTGCTGGCCTTTACGATGTATATGCAGGGCGTCAAAGAAATCGGACCGGAAAAAGGCATTCTGTATGGCTTTGCGGAGCCTGTCACCGCAGCGATTGTGACCGGCATCATGGGTACACCATTTACAGTGGGAGACTTCATCGGCTTTGTATGTGTCTTTGCCATGCTGGTAATGATCTCACTGTCCAAGCAGAAACAGCAGGCTTGAAATGGCTGTTGGTGTGGTTATTTGCTGTCAAATATATGCTTGAATGTGGAACGTTTTGGCCAAGGACCTGACAAATCAGTATGGTACCGGATTCAGCCGCAGCAATATCAGCAGGATGCGACAGTTGTATCTTGCTTATCCAAAATGTGCGACGCTGTCGCACAAATTAAGCTGGAGCCATTATGTGGAGCTTTGGAAGATAGATGATCCACAGGAAAGATCATTTTATTTGCGAGAGTGTGAGCAGGAAAACTGGGGCGTGAGAGAGCTGAAACGGCAAATGAAAAGCATGCTGTTTCAACGATTGATACTGAGTAAAAACAAAAATGAAGTCATGCGTCTAGCGCAGCAGGGACAAATCATTGAAAAGCCGGAAGGCAGTGAGCCTTCAGAAGAAAAGTGAGCCGGATATCAGCTCACTTTTTGCTTATTCCATGGCGTCCAGATGGGCGCTTTTGACAGATGGCAATTGTCTGATGCTCTGGATCAGTGTTTCCATGGGCATGGATGTGTGGGAGATATCCAGGGAGAGCAGGACATTGGCTTTCTGGGCAATGGGTACAGCCTGGGAGATGGTCAGGATGGAGATGGAGTGGGCGGATAGGAATGTCAGGATGGCTGAGAGGGCGCCGCTTTCATCTTTGACGATCAGGGAAATGACAGCACGTCTTGTCTGTCTGCTGTCATCATAGGGGAAGACATAGTCCTTGTACTTATAGTATGTGTTGCGGCTGATGCCTGCTTTCTGGACGGCTTCGGTAACGGTGGCAGCTTCTTTGGCTTCCAGCATGTTTCGGGCTTCAATGACTTTTTCCAGATAGTCCGGCAGGATCTTTTTGTGGACGATCAGAAAATCAGAGCTCATAGGATTCTGCCTCCGTCTCTGTCACAGTGCAGAGAATAGATTTTCCAGGCAGGGCTTGTGCGGGCACTGATTTCGTCTTGTGCCTGTTTGGAAAGCGGTCTTGCGGAAACAAGCAGACAGGTGGAGCCGGAACCGGAAATAAACAGATGTCCATCGGTATCTGTTTCGGTGATATCTTTGATCTTATCAAAATCTGTGATCAACTGGCTGCGGTATGGTTCATGCAGGTAATCCTTTGATGCCTGTTTGAGCAGGTCCATATTGCCTGTTTCCAGTGCTTTGGCAAGAAAGATGGCATGACCGATATTGGCAGCAGCTTCCTTTCTGGGGTAGCTGTCCGGCAGGATGGCTCTTGCCTTTTTTGTTTCTACGGCAAAATCAGGTACTAAGGCAGTAAAGACGAAAGAGGGATCCAGGGGCAGTTTTGTCATGGTCCATGCTGTTCCATGCATGGCTGCACAGAATCCACCAGCCAGAGCCGGTGCGGCATTGTCGGGATGGCCTTCCATGTCACAGGCAAGCTGGAAGATTTCATCTTTTGTTAACTTTTTTTCGTGCAGAGCATTGGCTGCGAGCAATCCGGAGATGATCATGGCGGCGGAGGAGCCAAGGCCTCTTGAAATCGGAATATCACAGGCAAATTCTGCTTCGATATAGTCACTGTATCCAAGTTTTTCGGCACCTTTGTGGTATGCCTGCAGAAACAGATTGTCCGGTGTGCAGTATTTTTCTTCGACATTGTGCAGGACGTCTTTGCTTTCTGCTTTTGTTACGGTAAACGTGTCATAGAGGTCCAGGGCAATGCCAAGGCAGTCAAAGCCGGGGCCGAGATTGGCAG
Source organism: Grylomicrobium aquisgranense (assembly GCF_033971865.1). NCBI lineage: Bacteria > Bacillati > Bacillota > Erysipelotrichia > Erysipelotrichales > Erysipelotrichaceae > Grylomicrobium > Grylomicrobium aquisgranense. The sequence goes on from NZ_JALBUR010000008.1 coordinate 69,265, forward strand.
AGGTTGCGGGCACTTTAATGATGGGCATGGGAGAGTTCCTCCATGATATTCCTGATGGTGCTCATACCGTCTTCTTGATCTATGACAGTGTGGAAGCGGACAGGGAGATTTTCAAGATTGGCAAGGTTTGCCGGGATCGGATATCCGGTCAGTGTGCAAAGATCTTTCATTGCCTTGAAATCATCTGCCTCTTCTTTGTTTGTGAGCGCTTTGTATACATCGTGCGAGAACTTGTAGGCAGAGGCTGTGGAAAGCACCAGGGAAGGCCTGCTGTCTTTTGTGTCCTGCTGATATTGTTTCAGGCCATGCAGTGCTACGGCAGTATGGGGATCAATCAGGACATGTTCATTCTGCCATGTGTCATGAATTGTCCTGGCACAGTCTTCTTCATTTGTCCATTCACCGGTCATATCATTCTGAATGCTGGCAAGAAGCTCCTCAGGCACTGTATATTTTCCATCTGTCTGCAGCTGCTTCATCAGGTCTTTTACCAGGGCATCATTTTTTTTTGATTTCAGGAAGAGAAGGCGCTCCAGATTGCTGGAGACAAGAATGTCCATGGCCGGTGACATGGTGTTATGGAACGGTCTTCTGCTGTCATAGGTGCCGGTTGTCAGGAAGTCATAGAGGACATTGTTGGTGTTGGAGGCACAGATGAGTTTGTGGATCGGCAGGCCGATGGCTTTGGCCAGCCAGCCTGCCAGGATATCGCCGAAGTTTCCGGTAGGAACCGCTACATTGATTTCATCGCCGCATTTGATCTTGCTGTTTTCGACAAGCTTTGCATAGGCGGTGCAGTAGTAGACGATCTGCGGCAGCAGTCTGCCCAGGTTGATGGAATTGGCGCTGGACAGGGAAACGCCTCTGCCTGCCGCAATGATTTCCGGATCTGAGGCTGCCTGCTTGACCATGCGCTGGCAGTCATCAAAGTTGCCTTTGACGGCAATGACTTTGACATTGTTTCCCTGGGATGTCTGCATCTGCCGTTTCTGGATGGCAGAAACACCGATCTCGGGATAGAAGACAGTGATGGCAGTGCCCGGGACGTCCTTGAAACCTGCCAGGGCTGCCTTACCGGTATCGCCGCTGGTGGCTGTCAGGATACAGATGGTATCCTGACAGTTTTCTTTGCGGATGGCATCTGTCAGAAGGGTTGGCAGAATGGTCAAAGCCAGATCTTTGAAGGCACTGGTAGGGCCATGATACAGCTCCAGCAGGTTTGTATCCGTAAGAGAACGCACCGGTGCGATGTCTTTGTCATCGAATTTGTCATCATATGCTTTCTGAACAGCTTCCCTGATTTCCTCTTTGGAATAGTCATCCAGAAAGGCAGACAGAATCATTGCGGCTGTTTCCTGGTAGGTCTTGTGCAGAAACTGTTCTGGTGTGAAATGAATCTGCAGTTGTGCGGGGGTATACAGGCCGCCGTCCGCTGCCAGGCCTTTGAGAATGGCCTGATGGGCACTGACAGAGACGTTCTTGTTTCGGGTGCTGACATATTTCATCGTGATATTCTCCTTGCATTGACTTCGGTGCAATGATACACTGTCCTCGTTATAAAAACAAGTGTATCTGAAATAAAGACAAGGGGTTCATGATGAAAGTTGGCATGCTTGGCTGCGGTGTTGTTGGCAGCGGTGTAAAGAAGATTCTGGATGAGGGAAAGACGGAGGCAGGCAGTGACCTGCAGCTGACCAGAATCCTGGTGAAAGAGATTGGTGAAGGCATGGATGTGCGCTTTACGGAATGCGCGGATGATGTGCTGGATGATCCGGATATTGATGTGGTTGTGGAATGCATGGGCGGTATTGAGCCGGCTGGTTCTTTTGTGGAAAAGGCATTGGCAGGCGGAAAGTCAGTTGTGACTTCTAATAAGAAGATGCTTGCGGAAAAGGCAGCCCGGCTGTATGCACTGGCCAGTGAACATGATGTCTGTCTTCTGGACGAAGCAGCCTGCGGCGGGGGGATTCCCTGGATGGCGAATCTGAAACGGATTGCGCGCATTGAACCGGTTTCTTCCTTTCAGGGAATTTTCAATGGGACAACAAATTACATTCTTTCGCGCATGGAAATGGGCGGCGCAGACTTTCAGGATGTGCTGAAAGAGGCACAGAAGCTTGGCTATGCTGAGCGTGATCCAAGTGATGATATTGATGGTGTGGATGCGGCCAATAAAGTCGTGCTTTCCTGCATGCAGGCATTTGGCGTATATATGCCGGTTTCTGCTGTAGAGACTTTCGGCATCCGTCATATTCAGGCATGTGATTTTGCCTGGGCAAAGTCACATGGCTTAACAATCCGGCTGCTTGGAACGGGTGAGAATCACAATCATACTGTATCGGCGTGGGTGATGCCTGCTTTTGTCAAAGCAGACAGTCTGTATGCGTCGATCAGTGCCAATGACAATGTGCTTGTATCGCATTCTGAAACATTGGGTACATCGGCCTTTGCGGCCCCGGGTGCCGGCAGTCTGCCGACTGCCCATGCCGTGGTGCAGGATCTTCTGGATCTGTATGAAGGCAGTGGTGCCAGAGCAGCCGTGATGCCGGCAGCTGTGATGGATCAAAGCAGTGTGAAAGGCCGCTATTATGTGCGTACTGTGAATCCGGCTGTGTTTGATGATGTGAAGCAGGAAGATGCCGGAGATGCTTTGATCACCCGGGAAATATCTCTGATGGATCTTTGTGCAAGAGTGCAGAAGGCAGCGGATGAGAAACTGTTTGCGGGGGTGATGTTATGATCAAGGTTGCCAAGTTTGGCGGATCGTCTGTTGCCAATGCGGTGCAGTTTGCCAAGGTAAAGAAAATTGTCGAGGCTGATCCGGGCCGGAAGTTCATTGTGACAAGTGCGTGCGGCAAGGAGTCCAGTGATGATCATAAGGTGACGGATCTTCTGTATCTGATTGAGGCGCATGTCCGCTATCATGTGTCGTATGATTCTTTGTTTCAGGCAGTGCAGGACAAGTATGAAAAGATCAAGAAAGATCTTGGCCTGACAACGGATCTGGATCATGAGTTTGCCATGATCCGGAAGCTGATTGATGCCAATGTGTCGACGGATTATCTTGTCTCACGCGGTGAGTATCTGACCGGGCGCCTTCTGGCAGAGTATCTGGGGGCAGCCTTTGTCGATGCGGCGGAGGTGATGAGTTTCCGCTATGATGGCTCGATTGATATGGCTGTGACAGGTGAGAAGCTGGAGAAGGCTGCGGCTGGTGCAGACAGGATTGTGATTCCGGGGTTCTATGGGGCGATGCCCAATGGTGCCATCAAGGTGATGACCCGGGGTGGATCGGACATTACTGGTGCGGTGATTGCCAATCTGGTGGATGCGGATGTGTATGAGAACTGGACGGATGTGTCTGGCTTTCTGGTGGCTGATCCGCGTATCATTGAGCATCCGCTGCGGATTCCGCGCATTACATATAATGAGCTGCGGGAAATGAGCTACATGGGTGCCAACGTCCTGCATGATGATGCGGTGTTCCCGGTGAGGCAGAAGAATATTCCGATCAATATCCGCAATACAAATGATCCTGATAATCCTGGCACGATGATCATGGAGGACTGCAGTGAGATGGACGCCCTGGAACCGCCGCATGTGATTACCGGTATTACCGGCCGCAAGGGATTTACGTCGATCAATGTCATCAAGGCCCACAGTTCTACGGAAGTCGGCTTTCTGCGGAAGCTGCTGGATGCGTTTGAAAAGTACAATGTGTCGGTGGAATCTGTGCCGGTGACAGTGGATACGTTCTCTGTCATTGTGCAGAGCCATGCGGTGGATCAGAATCTGTATGAGATTGTCTCAGAGATCAAGAATACGCTGCAGCCGGATGATCTGCGGATTGAGGAACATCTTTCTCAGATCGCCGTGGTTGGCCGTGAAATGCGCAACCGGCCGGGTATGTCGGGGGCTTTGTTATCCGAGTTTGGCAATCATGCCATCAATATCCGTACGATTTCCCAGAGCTGTGATGAGCTGACAATTGTGGTTGGTGTCAATGACAGTGACTTTGAGAAAGCCATTCATGCGATTTATGATAAATTTATTTCCGAGGAGAAAAACAAATGAAAGTTGGAATTGTTGGAGCTACGGGTGCTGTTGGCAGACAGATGCTGGACTGCCTGGCAGAACGAAAGATTGACTGTGAAGAGATCCGGCTGTTTGCATCAGAGCGTTCCCATGGAACATTGATTCCTTATGGAAATGACCAGCTGATGGTGGATGTGGTGAAACCGGGCTGTTTTGATGGGCTGGACTTTGTGCTGGGAGCTGTTTCCAATGATCTTTCAAAGCAGTTCCGCCCGCTGATTGAAAAGGCTGGGGCTGTCTATATTGATAATTCCAGTGCATTCCGTCTGGAGAAGGATGTGCCGCTTGTTGTCCCGGAGATCAATGGTGAGGATTCTCTGCATCATCATGGCACAATTGCCAATCCGAACTGTTCGACAATCATTACCTATATGGCAATTGCACCGATTGCACGTCTGTCAAAGCTTGTGTCTTTGACGGCTTCGACCTATCAGGCGGTCAGCGGAGCCGGCATGAAGGGCATTGCGGAGCTGTCTACAGAAGTAGAGGATGTCCGCCAGGGCAGGGAAATTACCCCGCATGTGTTCCCGGCCCAGATTGCGTATAACTGCATTGCAGATATCGGATCCATGACGGACAACGGCTATACAACCGAAGAGATGAAGATGCTCAATGAGGGCAGAAAGATCATGCATCTGCCGGATCTGAAAGTGACCTGTACATGTGTGCGGGTGCCGGTGTTCCGCAGCCATGCGATTTCGGCGTGTGCTGTTTTTGAGGATCGTCTGGATCTGGATGAAGTAAAGAAGGCTATTTCTGCGTTTGACGGGGATGTGTATGATGATGAGGTGCCGACGCCTTTGATGACAAGCAATCAGGATAAGGTGTATGTTGGCCGTCTGCGGCGTGATCTGGTGAATGACAATGGCATTGCTCTGTGGTGCTGCGGGGATCAGATCCGCAAGGGTGCTGCTGCCAATGCGGTGGAAATCATGGAGTATGTTTGCAAACATGCCTGATGTGCTAAAATAAAGGCAGCGAAAGGAAATGACAGGGTTATGTTCCAGAAAACAGTACTTGGTGCGCTTGTTGTGGCAGCGGCTGCTGCAGCGGTGCTGGTGGTGAAAGAGCTTCGTGACCGCCGCTCGGAAGAGGATGAAGAAGATCAGCGGGAAAATGATGGTGAGGATGTTGCTGCTGACGATGACGATGAGATTCATTTTGTGGAGATCAAGGATGGCAGTGAAGAAAACAAGAGCTCTGCCCATCTTGATGGCGTAAAGATGGATGACAGTGATGATGAGGATGATGATGACGATGTGGAAATTCACAAGTTTGATTCAGCGGATCATCATGAGGAAGATGTAAAAGAAGAGCCTGAGGAAGCAGAGGAATCTGAGGAAAAAAAAGCAGCAGCGCCACAGGTGAATGAGGAGGAAGGACCTCATGAGATTCCCATCAGTGATGGGGATGAGGAAGCACCTGCGGCGGATGAAGAAGAGCCTGATACAGAGGCAGAGACAGATGCCGGTTCTGATGATGAACAGGAAGAGGATTTCAGTGATGAGGTAAAGGAAGTTGCCGAGCTGTATCCGTATCTCAAGCCTGCGTTTATCAAGGAGATTCTGGACCGCAATGATGCATATAATGCACAGTTTCCGGAAGATACGCTTGTTTGTGCCGTACATCATGTGAAATTTGCGGATCTGCATTCACTGCTGCACTTTGAGGGAATTCTCAATGATGCCGGCTATACATGCACGCATCAGGAAGATGGCAGTGTGCAGGCCTCCAAGCGTTTCTTTGTTGAGGATGGTGCGATCATTTCGGATATTCTCAATGTAGCCAATCAGGCAGTTGCCCTTGGCGGCACCTATCAGGACTGCGATTTAGTACAGTGAATCAGGAAGCTCTGCGGAGCTTCTTTTTGTGCATTTACGGGAACAGCGTTGTCTGCTAGCATGATGCCAGAGAAAAAAGGTATGAAGAAAGCACATATCGGGGTTTTTGTTTCTCTTTGCGCACGGACAGTGGCAGACAGCCTGAATTGATCCTGCTGTTTTGGCGGGCTTTTGCCTGCTGATATCTTCACAATCGTGTATAATGAGCCTGCTATGTCAATATTGCAGGTGAAAAATCTGAACTTTTCCTATGAAGAAGGCGTCCCCACGATCCGTGACGTCTCTTTTAGCGTGGAAGAGGGCAGCTATACGGCCATTATCGGCCATAATGGATCGGGTAAGTCTACAGTTGCCAAGCTGATTGCCGGCCTGTTGGACAAATCTTCAGGCGAGATCACGATTGACGGCCTGGAGCTGAATCTGGAGAATCTCAATGCCATCCGCAGCCGGGTGGGTGTGGTATTCCAGAATCCGGACAATCAGTTCATTGGCTCCACGGTGCGGGATGATATTGCCTTTGGCCTGGAGAATCACTGTGTGCCGCATGATGAGATGGAGGGGATCATTGATACGTATGCGGCAAAGGTAGGCATGACGAAGTATCTAGATCATGAGCCGACCCATCTTTCCGGCGGCCAGAAACAGAGGGTTGCCATTGCCGGTGTGCTGGCGATGAAGCCAAAGATTCTGATCTTTGATGAGGCAACCAGCATGCTGGATCCCCAGGGACGTCAGGAAATCCGCCGGGTGACGAAGCAGCTTCATGAAGACCGGGGTCTGACGATTCTTTCGATTACCCATGACATTGATGAGGTTGCCTCCAGTGATCAGGTCATTGTCATGGCCGGCGGCAGGTGCGTGATGCAGGGGACACCTGCTGAGATTTTCCGCCAGGAGAAGAAGCTGAAGGAGATTCAGCTGGATATTCCGTTTTCTTTGAAACTGCAGGAAGCTTTGCGCAAGCGTGGGGTTGTGCTGCCCCGTGATCTGACAATTGACAGCCTGCTGGAGGATCTATGCCGATACAGTTCGAACATGTAACACATATCTATGGTGAAGGAACGCCAATGGCATATACGGCGCTTAATGATCTGGAGCTTTCTTTTACCGAAGGAAAGATGACGGCCATCATCGGTCAGACGGGTTCTGGCAAGAGCACACTTGTCCAGCATCTCAATGCATTACTGCTGCCGACAAAGGGTACGGTGTATGTTCTGGATCGTAAGATTGAGGCTGGCTCCCGTCCCAAAGGACTGAAGTCTCTGCGCGGGGATGTCGGGCTTGTGTTCCAGTTCCCGGAGTATCAGTTGTTTGAAGAAACGGTACTGAAAGATGTGTCCTTTGGTCCGAAGAATTTCGGGGCGAGTGAGGAAGAAGCGATTGCAAAGGCAGAGAAGGCACTGCAGCTGGTTGGCTTTGATAAGGCATTGTATCAGCGCAGTCCGCTGGAATTGTCCGGCGGACAGAAGCGGCGGGTTGCCATTGCCGGCATTCTGGCAATGGATCCAAAGATTCTGGTGCTGGATGAGCCGACGGCAGGTCTGGATCCCCAGGGAACCGTGGAAATGATGTCGCTGTTTGCCAGACTTAACAAGATGGGCACGACGGTGCTTGTTGTGTCTCATGACATGGAGCAGGTATTCCGCTATTGTGATGAGGTTGTGGTGATGGCAGATGGCAAATGCCGCCTGCATACTTCTGTGAAGGAATTCTTCCGGGATGGCTCGATCTGTGAGAGCCTTGGCATTGTGCCGCCGGCTATCGTGCAGATGAAGGACGGCCTGAAGGCAAAGGGCTTCCAGATAGATGATGATATTGTGGATATCGAAGCACTGGCAGACTGCATTGCCAGACAGGTGAAGAAACATGAATAACATTACACTGGGACGTTATATTCCTCTGGATTCACCTGTTCACAAGCTGGATCCACGGGCTAAGATCATGGCCATGTTAATCATGCTGGTGGCGATTTTCTTTCCGGCAGGATGGCTTGGCTATGCCATCATCTTTGCCGTTGCGACATGTGTCATCCTGATTGGAAAGCTGAGTTTTTCCTATGTCTGGAAGAGCATGAAGCCGATGCTGTTCATGATGATTTTCCTGCTGATTGTCAACTCGTTTGTCATTAAGGATGGCATCCGCCTGTTTGGCATTGGCAAATGGGGGCTGTATACCGGTGCTCTTTCCCAGACTGCCTATATCGCTGTTCGACTGTTATTGATGATCATGATTACAACTTGCCTGACCGCAACGACAAAGCCGCTGGATATGACTTTAGGTATTGAGGATCTTCTGCAGCCGTTTACGGTGATTCATGTGCCGGCACATGAGATTGCCATGTTAATTTCAATTGCCCTGCGCTTTATTCCGGATCTGATTGATGAGACTCTTCGCATCATGAAGGCACAGGAAAGCCGCGGCGTGGATATGAAGGAAGGTACGATGAAAGAGAAGATTGTTGCCATCCTGTCTTTGATCGTGCCGCTGTTTGTCAGTGCGTTCCAGAGAGCAGAGGATCTTGCCAATGCCATGGAAGCAAGGGGCTATGCCCCGGGTGAACCCCGTACCCGTTATAAGATTTTGAAAATGCATTCTTCAGACTGGCTGTTTCTTGCCGGTGCCTGCGGTGTGCTTGTTTTGATGATTCTGCTGGCATACGTGATATGAACCGTTATCGCTGCGTTGTGGAGTATATGGGCGGAAAGTACGATGGCTGGCAGTCTCAGACACTTGGTACGTCCATTCAGGAACAGATTGAAGCTGCGCTGTTAAGAATTACCGGGAAAAAGACAAATATTATTGCCTCAGGCAGGACGGATGCGGGTGTCAATGCCCGCATGCAGGTGTTCATGTTTGATACGGAACGTGAGATGAAGGAGCGCAAGTGGATGGGTGCCATCAATGCCTTTCTGCCGGATGATATTCATATTCTGGATGTGAAGCTTGTGACGTTCCGCTTTCATGCCCGCTACAATGTGAGATGGAAGAAGTATGCCTACCGTATCAATATCGGTCCGTATGATGTGTTTACCAAAGACTATGAATACCAGTGTCCGATCAAGCTGGATTTTGAAGCAATGAAACAGGCTGCGCAGTATCTTGTCGGTACACATGATTTTACATCTTTGAATTCTTCACCGCTTTCAGAATATCCTGATCAGACAAGGACGATCCAGTCGATTGATCTGCAGGAGAACAACGGGCATATTGTGATTACCTATTGTGGCAAGGGGTTTCTGCGCTATATGGTACGGATGATGAGTGCGCAGCTGATTGAGGCAGGGCGCCACCGCATCATGCCGCAGGATATTGAGAAGATTCTGGCGGCAAAATCCCGCACAAAGGCAAGGCGGAATGCCCCTGCCTGCGGTCTGACGCTGGAAGAAGTGAATTACTTTGAGATTGCCGCACTGGATGAGGGCGGTATGATCCGGGAATATCTGCAGGGGGATGATCTGCCAACAGGCATGACTTTGAAAGAGACAGAAGCAGAAATGGAAAACAGGACATATCCACTTCATCTTGTCATGACAACAAGGCATTCACAGCAGATGCTGGCAAGAGTTGTCATTACACCCGGTGAAGCACAGATCTTTTCGGTTTGCAGAGAAGGCAGGAATGAGGCCGTTTCACTGCTCGTGCAATTCAGACAGTGGCTTGGCATGATCGGTCTGGATGCCGGGATGCCTGTGATCATCCGCTGACAGGAGGTGGCGCATGCTGTATGTTGCATCCGCATTGTATGAGGAAGTTCGTCCTTTGATTGAAAAGAAGCAGCTGAAGAAGGAGGCGGGTGTCCGCGGTCTTCAGCTTTTTTCCAATGAGAAGCTGAAATGTGCAGTTTGCGGAACCGGCCAGCTCAATGCGGCATCGTCTGCTGCCGCTTTGCTTGAAAAGGTACATGCCGGCAGTCAGGATGTGCTGCTGTGGTATGGGTGTGCTGCCGGGATCAAACCGGGCGTGTATCAGGCAGAATGCATTACCGATACCGTGACGCAGAGGACGTATTATCCGGATTTACTGCTGGATACAGATCTTCCGCTGACCGGCTTTCTTTCAGGTTATCAGCTGTATGCACAGCAGAATGCCAGGATGGATGAAACGCATGGCATCTATGAGATGGAGTGTGCAGGGGCTGCCTGTGCTGCTGGCAGAGTGATGGGTCCGCATCAGCTGTTCTTTGTGCGTTTTGTATCGGATGATGGCAGCGGGATCCTGACACGGCAGAGACTGCATGATTTATCTCTGCAGTATGCACCAGTGCTGGAAGATCTTGTCAATAAGCTGCTGGCATATCAGGATCTGCTGTGTGAGAATACGGAAACAGATCATGGGAAAATGATCGATGCATTAGCTGAAAAGCTTCATGCGACAGTGGCAATGCGTGCACAGATTGCCCAGCTGCTGCGCTATGGGCATGCATCAGGCATTGATACAGATGCTTCTATAAAGAAAGCGCTGTTGGCAGAAGTCAAAGACAAAGAAGAGGGAAAGCAGGTGCTGCATGAGCTTGAAAGAGAGATTGTTACAGCCGGATTTCACTGAGATTTATGTGGAACAGGGGATCAAAGCACAGGCAGATTCCATTCTGTCCCGCTTTCCTGCTGCCCATATCATTGAAATCAAAGATTACCGTGATGTGTTTGATCGGCCCCGGCAGTCCTATGCTTTGCAGCACAAGAGCCAGAAGCTGATCCTGGCAAAGAAGAAAGATGGCTTTCTCTATCCTGGCTCACCCGTTTGCCAGTCCTTTGGCAATCCATATTTCATGTATTCTTCCTGTGTGATGAACTGTGTCTATGACTGCAGCTATTGTTTCCTCAAAGGCATGTATCCGGGTGGAAATCTGGCTGTCTTTGTCAATCTGGAAGATTATTTTGAGGCGGTAGAGAAAGAACTGCGGAAACATCCGCTGTATATCTGTGTTTCCTATGATGCGGATTTGTTGTCTCTGGAGAGCATACTTGGCTATGGCCGGGAATGGAGTGCATTTGCGAAAGCACATGATCGCCTGACGATTGAAATCCGTACCAAGGGAACTTTTGATAAAACATGGCAGAAGATGACAGCTTCATGCAGAACCATTCTGGCATTTACGCTGTCTCCATCCAGCATCATTGCAAAAGAGGAAAAAGGGACACCATCCCTTTCTGCCCGTCTGACGATGCTGAAAGAGGCAATGAATCTAGGCTTTCCGGTGCGGATTTGTTTTGATCCGGTGCTGATGTGCATTGATCAGAAACAGGCATATCGTGATCTTGTGGAAGAGACTGCCAGGACAATCGATCTGCAGAAAGTGCGTGATTTCTCAATTGGCAGTTTCCGTCTTTCAAAGGTGTATATGGCAAGGATGCGCCGGCAGTATCCTGACAGTGCTGTGCTGCAGTATCCGTATGTATGCGAAAAGGGTTTTTATCATCTGCCTGCACAGATGGAAGCAGACATGACCGACAGTATTGTTGAGGCTCTGGCAGAACATGGCATTGGTAAAGAAAAGATTTTCTTCTGGAGGGAATCATGAAACAGGCACTTGTAACCGGCGCAAGCCATGGCATTGGCAGGGCCATTGCCATACAGCTGTGCGAAGATGGCTGGGAGGTGTGGGGAATTGGCCGCACGTTTGATCAGCAGCCATACCCATCTTCATTTCATCCGGTTATTCTGGATCTGCTGGATGATCAAAGAGTCATATCCTGCCTTGACCATCTGGATCTTGATCTGTCACTGCTGGTAAACAATGCGGGCTGTGCGTACTATGGGCTGCATGAGTTTATGAAAGACAGTCAGATTCAGCAGATGGTACGGCTGGATCTGGAAGTGCCGATGCGCTTATGCCGGTACTATGGAAGAATGCTGCGGGAAAATCGGGGCACGATCATCAATATTTCCAGTGTCACTGCCCTGTCTGCCAGTCCCCATGCGGCTGCGTATGGCGCTGCCAAAGCCGGCCTGCTTGCTTTTTCGAGATCGTTGTTTGAAGAAGAAAGAAAGCACGGAATGAAGGTCATCTGTATGATGCCGGATCTGACTAAAACAGAATTGTATCGAAATGCAGATTTTATACCGAATGAAGCACCGGACTGTCATCTGGAACCCGAGGATATTGCGCAGGCCGTGCATGATCTGCTCGTCATGAGACAGGAGATCTGCCCGAGTGAAATAGTGCTGCGTCCCCAGCGCAATGCAATTTCTAAAAAAACCAGTTGACAGAGAGGGAGGAGAGAGGGTAAGATCATGAAGCTTCTTCAGCAGGGATTCAGGCATCAGGAAATGATCATGGATCGGGTTGGCAATGAGGAAAAAAGTTGTTGACAAAATAAACTGAAGAGGTAAGATAAACAAGCTGCTTCTGAGAAGGAAGCGAGCGCAGATCTTTGAAAACTGAACAGAAAGATTAGAACACAAACAACGTCAATGAGTTTATAAGAAATCCTGATTTTAAGTAATCAGGTGAGCACAAGTCAAATGAAGAGTTTGATCCTGGCTCAGGATAAACGCTGGCGGCGTGCCTAATACATGCAAGTCGAACGAGGAAGACCCAGCTTGCTGGGTTGACCGAGTGGCGA